>JBLNCC010000126.1:0-37623 GCA_050260395.1 Betaproteobacteria bacterium | reverse complement strand
CTTGCCAGAGGGGCCGGATTTTGGCAAAGCGCGCCCCGCTTGGGGCGCCGTCCCCGAGTGCAACACCGGCAACCCTGCATGGCGCGCGTGCTTCCTGGAACCGGCGATTACTTATGGCGATATACTTAGGAAAACGGGGCGGGCAGGGTAGCGCGGAGCTGCGAGCCTTGCCCGCAGCACGGCACGACGGGCAGGAAACGATGGGCGAGGGCGATGGGGGAGCGAAAGCGGCGGTGCGGCACTATGGCGAGAGATAACCGCGCGGACAATGCGGAAAACGCGATGCCCGTTCGCAAATCGTCGGGCAACAAGCTGACTGCCATGATGGTCGTCCGGAACGAAGCGGGAAGGTATCTTCGCCAGGTTCTGGACGACCTTTCCGAGTGGGTAGACGAGATCGTCATCCTGGACGATGCATCCGATGACGACACCCCATCTATTTGTAAAGCCTGTCGCAAGGTAGTCCGGTTTGAAAGAAACCCGCTGCCCATGTTCATGACCCACGAAGGGAATCTCCGGGCGCGGCTCTGGGCGATGGTCGAAGAGATCCGTCCCGACTGGATCTTGGCCATAGACGCCGACGAGCTCTTCGAGCCCAGGATGCGTCACGAGGTCGGGGACCTCATCAATCAGACGGAATACGACGCCGTCGAGTTCAGGCTTTTCGACTTTTGGGGCTCTCTCACGCATTACAGAGTGGATGGCGAGTGGAACCCGTGGAACCGGTTCGTCCGGCTTCTGGCACGGTATTTGCCCGGCAGGGGTCGCACGTGGCCGGATGCGCCGTTTCACGCCGGGCGCTGGCCGCTTGAATATCGTGGGCCGTTGTTGACGTTCCATTCCGACATACGCGTGAAGCATCTGGGCTGGGCGAGGCCAGAAGAGCACCGGCTCAAGTATGAGCTGTACCGGGCCAGGGAGATCGAAACGCGCGGCGCTCCATCAAAGCACACTGAGAGCATCGTGGCAGCGGTTCACGATGTCAAGCTGGAGAAATGGACTGACTCCAAGCCCCTTCCATACGCGTCGCTTTTCAAGGCGGTTGGTGGGACCCTGGTCGGCGATGGCGAGCGGGGTAGCAGCGAAGGCGGTCCGTGCTTCGAGACGGTTCCAGCGGCCGGGACGCCGGTGCCGGTCGAACTTCGTACGGCAGCCCGCGGCGAGAAAGCCGGAGGCTTCGGAAAGCGGCTATCACGTGTGAAGCGGCGAGTGGGGGTTCTCACGACGAACCATTTCGGCCCTGATGGAAACCGCGTGGTATACGGAGGGGCCGAGCGGTACGGGGTTGAGCTGACCAAGCTGCTCGTGGAGATGGGGTTCGAAGTTGAGTGGTGGCAGGTCGGGACGGGATGGGAGCGCGAGATCATCCCAGGGGTGCCGGTACGGTCGATTCCTGAGGGCGACGCCCAGTTCCAGACGGCGCCCCGCCTCAATCACACTTTTCACGAGCGTGCCACGGGTATCGACTGCGCGATATACTTTGTTACGTTTCTCGCTTACCCGCAGGCGCTCGAGAAGAGCATCAGCATATCACACGGCATTTACTGGGACTATCCCACTTTTGAAGCCACGCTCGGCGGAAGCGAGGCGAGGCGCGAGTGGCGTCGCAGGCTCTTCGTAGCGCTCGCCGCCGTCCGGAAAGTGGTCTCGGTCGATACAGCCACGATCGAGTGGGTCACAGCCACGTGGCCGGGCCTCAACCAGAAGTTCGAGTATATCCCCAACTTCGTGGATCTTGCTGCGTATCGCCGCCTTCCGGCTCCTGAACCGCACGAACGGGTTCGAATCGTCTTCCCGAGACGCCTCACGTCAGTCCGTGGGATCAACGAGGCCGCGAGGGCCGCGGAAGTGCTTACGAAAGAATACGAGAACGTGGAGTTCCACTTCGTCGGCCGGGCGCACGACGACGTTCTCGAGAGTCACATGATGAGGTGGGCGAACGCAACCGACAGGGTTTTCTACTACTGGCGTCCACCCGGATTGATGCCGTGGGTGTACCGCAACATGGACATCGCCATCATCCCGTCCAAGTCGACAGAAGGGACGTCCCTTGCGTGCCTCGAGGCGATGGGCGCGGGCTGCGCGGTCGTCGCTGGTGCCACCGGAGGGCTTTCGGATCTCGTCATCGACGGTTACAACGGGCGCCTCATCAAGCCCACGGTGCAAAACCTCATAGAGGTGTTGGGCGAACTCATCGATGACCGGGAAGAGCGCGTGCGGCTAGGAAACGCCGCGCGCGACGTGGCGCAAGCCTTCAGCCTCGAGAGATGGCGGCGCAAGTGGGCAAGGGTGATAGCGGACACGTTCCTGTAGCAAGCGGGTCTCGGGGGCGGCGAAGCTTTAAAGCAGGCATCCGTCATAGAGTGGCCTATGTTCACGTCGATAGCGGTCAATGAGGACAACATAGTAAGGGCGGGGCCGCGTCCCCCCCTACCCACCAGACTGGTTGTCGAAGCCGACGTAATCGTGGGCCGGGCCCGAACGGACGTTTTCGTGACGTCGCTCGTGCCGGGATTGGCTTCGAGCTCGCAGGCGATGCGAGTCCGACCCGCGAGAAGCGGTATCCGGCTGAGCCCGCTACCCGTTCATGGCGAGGGCGTGGATAGCACCAGGGTCATCGTTGCAGGGGTGCTTGAGTTTGGCATCACCTACAGAAGGAGCGACAGGCTGGTGGGGTTCACCACGGTTAGCCCCCCTTTTTCGGCCTTCGTCGATCTCCCGGAGGTGAGGTTTCGCGAGCGCATGCAGGCAGAGGCCGAGGCCTCCGTGGCAACGGCGCTTTGGGACACACCCAGCGGCCCCACGCTTGCCGCGCTCGTACGGCTCGAGATCGTTCTGACAAGCAAGGAGGTCATTGCGCCAGTGGCACTGCTGCTGTGAAGACGATGGCACACGTCACTCTGCGAACGCCGCATGAGCGTCCCGCTGTGCCGCCCGCCCCCGCCATGCGTGCAGTGCCAGCGCCACGCCGATGATGCCGTATGCCACGAAGACCCTGAAGTACTCGCCCACCTGCGGCACGCCGAGCAGCTTCTGCCCCGCGAGCGGCGACACCACGAACAGCGTGTGGAAGAGGATTATGCCCACGATGGCGTGCCAGATGGTGGCGCGTTGCGTCGTGGCGCCTCCCACGAGAAGCGCGGCGATGGAGAACATGCCTACCTGCTCATGACTGTTGTAGGTGTTCAGGGTGCCGATGTTCTGAAGGAACACGAGCTGCCCCCAGGCTGCGATGACTGTGGACAGCACCATGGCGATGATCCTCGTCCGGTTCACCCTGATCCCCATTATCTCTGCGATGTGCATGTCCTGGCCGACCGCCCGCATCTCCTGCCCCAGTTTGGTCTTGAGGATGAATGTGATCGCGAGACACATCAGTGCCCCAGCCGCCAGTGTTACCACGGGTATCCGCACCCCGCCCACGAACGGCCACACAAGCATGTCAAGCGATTGAGCCGTGCCGATGAGGTCCACTGTGTTGCGCAACCCCACTCCTGAGGGGAGCAGCAGCGACGGGTTCTTCACGGGAATAACCGATCCAACCAGGAAGAGGAACACCAGCTGGTAAACGCCATTGGCGAAGAAGCCCAGTATCATGCTGGTGATCATCTCACGCCCCTTCGCCCTGTTCAAGACATGCCCTGCGAACCATCCGGCGAGGGCGGCGAGGGGGATCGAGAGAAGGCAGGCCAGCAGGAAGCCTCCTATGCCTGGCACCCCCCAGTATGTCACCGCGATTATCGCCGCCTGGCCGGCCATCGCTCCGATGACGATGGCGAAATTGAGCCCCATTCCGGCGGTCACGGGGATGAGAAGCGACAGCACCAAAAGAGAGTTCCGCGCGAGCCGCGTGACGACCTCGTTCAGGAGAAACGTCACATCGAGCCCGGCCACGACCACCATAGCCAGCGACAGGGCGAGGAACAGGACAGGCACGCTGTTCGCCGCGAGCCGGCGCCTGATTCCAGGCGTAAGGGTCCCGCTGCGGCCGCCCGTGAGCGTGGTAGTTCTTGAAACCTCGGCCATGTCTTTACTTACCTCCCGTCGCCCGTGTGAGAGCGTATAGGATCATGCCGTTCGAGATGATGAGCCGCGCAACCTCGGAGATGTCCCCCTGGATGACCCTGCTTGTGACCGGAAGCGCGATGGTTAGGAGCGTTTGGAACAAGACCGTGCCTACGATCACGTTGGAAACCGTCGCCCTCTGCAGCCTCGCTCCTCCGATAAGGATGGAAGCCACCGCGGGAAACGCCATCATGAGAGGTGCCAGGTAAAGCTGGAGGAATCCGTAGCTTTGGGCGTAAACGATGATCCCAACGGCTCCCAGCACTGTCGATATCGTGACCCCAGCCGCCTTCATGCGCCGGACGTCTATGCCCGACGACCGGGCGAAGAGCGGGTTCGTGCCCGCGGCGAGCATGGCCATGCCGAGCTTCGTGCGGAAGAACAAGTGTACCAGGAGGCACAGGAGGAGGAAGAATCCGAGCAGCCCTCCCGAAACGTTCACGCCGAGCACCTGGAACGCCAGGAAGTTGTTGAGGACTTTCCCGAAATGGTTGCTCAGGGTGAGGGTGTATCTGAGGCCCTTTCCGCCGATGGCCCAGATGAGGGCGGGGTTCTTGAACGGTGCCACAAGCCAGAAGATACACATCAGGGCCACCACCGAGAACCCTGCGTACGTCCCGACCATCATTTCCTGTCCTCTGACGCTTTCCAGGAGTCTCGCATACGCGTAGCCGACGAGCGCGGCGAGCGGCACGGCGCACCCTATGGCCGCGAAGAACCCCGCGAACCCGCGAAGATTCATCTCCATGCTGATGAGGGACCCCACCAGGCCGCAGATGATGCCAAGCGGCAGTCCGAAGTTCAGTCCTGCGCCGCAGCTTATCGTCGGGACCATCGCGAGTACGAGGACGCCGTTCATCCCCACCCTGATGAGGGAATCGCTGATGAGCTGCGGGACCGACATATCCGTTACATAGGCGATGACGAAGAGCACTGCGAGGAAAGACGCGATGATGAGCCTCGGGACCCCGATTTGCTCGACTAGCTGGCGAAGGTTCACGCGCATCGCTATACCGCCTCCTTGCGTAGGCCGGCGCCGCCAGCCATCATGAGGCCGAACTCGGCATCAGACGCGTCCGGCGGCAGAATGCCCGCCAGCTTGCCGCCGTAGACTATAGCGATCCTGTCGCATATCTTGCGCAGCTCCCCGAGCTCGCTCGACGTCATGACGATGGTCACGTTTCGTTCCCTATTGAGCCAGACCAGCAGGTCGAGCACGAGCTTCTTCGCGCCCACGTCGATGCCCCGTGTTGGCTCGGATACGAGGAGCACCTCCGGATCGAGGGCGAGCGCCTTCGCTATGCACACTTTCTGCTGATTTCCGCCGGAAAGCCTACGCACCAGTTGGCTAGGTCCGGTGCACCTGATGTCGAGCTTGCGTATGATGTCCTCTGCGTAGGATCGCAACGAAGCTCGGTTTTCCAGCCGTAGGGCGGGGAGGCGCGGCCATCCCGTCAGGAACTTGTTCTGAACCTGCATTGCAACGGCCGCGATATTCCTCTCGATGGACTCATCGAGAAGGAGTCCCACGCCGCGCCGATCCTCGGAGACGAATGCCAGCCCCATTTCGAGCGCGCGGTCAGGCGAGTACAGAGGCACTTCCTGGCCGTTCTTGGTGACCTTGCCCGAAGCCGGATAAAGCCCCATGATCCCGTTGGCGATGCCGATCTTGCCGTGTCCGGCCAACCCCCCGATGCCGAGGATCTCTCCTCGGCGGACGGCGAGAGAGATGCCCCGAACGACCTCGCCCGGCATGTTGACCACGAGATTCTCGACGGTGAGGACGATGTCATGGTCACTAGGCTCATCGCGCCTGGCGGGAAGATCGACCTTCTCGACCTTTCTCCCGACCATGAGTTCGGCGATCTTCTCGAGGATTGCCTCACTGCGGGCTAGCCTCGCCACGATCTCGCCATCCCGGAGGACGGTGATCCTGTCGGCTACGGCCATCACCTCGGCCAGGCGGTGCGTGATGAAGAGGATGGCGATGCCTTCTGAGGCCAGACGCCTGAGCGCGTCGAGGAGCCGCTCCGCTTCGGTTTCGGTGAGCACGGCGGTCGGTTCGTCGAAGACCAGTATCCTGACGTTTTTCTTGTCGATTTCCCTCGCTATCTCGATGAACTGCATGTACCCCACCGGAAGCCCCGCAACTTGGATCCATTCGTCGATGTTGAGGTCGAGGCGGCTGAGGGCCGCGCGGGCGTCCCTTCGCATCGCCGGCACGTCCAGGTAATCGAGGGCGGGCGCCCGGAGAACTCTGCTCACCAGGTTGCGCCGCGTGATCTCCCTATTGAGCTTGATGTTTTCGGTTACGGTAAATCCGGGGAGAAGCATGAACTCTTGATGGACCATGCCTATGCCGAGGTCCATGGCTGCGCGCGGTGAAGGGATGTCGACTTTCCGGCCGCCCACAAGGATCTCTCCGGAAAAGCCGCCGGTGCTGTGAATAACCGGCATGCCGAAGAGGATGTTCATCAAGGTGGACTTGCCCGCGCCGTTTTCCCCGACGAGCGCGTGGATCTCACCCGGCTGCAGGTCGATGGACACGGCGCTTAGCACCGTGTTTCCGAAATACTGCTTCGTGATGTCCCTCATCTCCAGAACCTTAGGCTGGCTCATGTCGCGGGATTCTCCTCTCATGATGGCACCTGGCAGCGGGGGCCGTCTCCCCACCGCGGTGTACACCGAAATGAAGTGCCGGGTAGGTTGTACCCGGCACTTCCACGCCCTGGCCACATGACATGGAACGTGCCGTCAGCGATCAGAATTTGTCTTTGCCGAAGACGACCGACCCACTGGTGAGGAGGTAGAAATTCCCTTTCCGATCGTCGTACTTCTTGACATTCATCTTCACGCCGGCGAGAGACTCGAGTTTGGCGGTGACGGCCTTGGTGTCACTTAGGTTGATCTTGCCTGCGATCGCGTCACGGGCAAGCTCGACACCGGCTTCGACGAAGAGCATGTTCACAGGGACCGGCCATGTGGCGAACCGCCCGGCTCCGCCCTTGGCGATGATCGCCTCGTTGATGGCTCTCAGGATGGCAGGCATGTTGCCTTTCATCTCGTCGGTGATCTCGAGGCCGAGAGCGCCGGGGTAACCGTGGGTCGGGCTTGGGCAGCACTGCTCGGGGAAGATCGCTCCGGTTTGCAGCGCCGCTGTGATGAGAGGCTCCTGCATGGCGCAGTTGGTGCTGAACACGGCGATGTTCTTACCATACTTCGCGACCTGCCTGGGGACGTCTTCAAGGATGAACTGCTGCGCTCCGGGGATCCCCGACTCGCCCATCGGGTCAGGAGCGGTGACGAACACGAACTCCATCCCCAGCTTCTCGCACTCGGCTTTCATGATATCACGCCGCTTGGCGAGGAGCTCCATTGACATGTGTCTCGGGAAGGAGTAATGCAGGAATTTCTCGGCACCAAGCTGCCTCGCAAGCCTCACTATGGTCTCGCCACGAGCCAGGTTATCGGTCTCAAGGACCACATCGGCCGTCTCGTTGACTATCTTGGGGTCTTCGTGGGGGACTCCCAGCAGGAAGATGATGTCCGGTCGCGTGGCGCGCACCTTTCTAATCGCTGCGACGGTGCCCGGCACGGCCTGGCAGACCACGATCGCCTTCACGTCCCTGTCAGCGGCCATTCCCGTTATCTGGGCTATCGTGGTCTCTTGCTCCTGCATGAAATTGTCGGGGTAAGTGACATGCTTGATCATGTCACCGTATTTCGCCTTCACTTTCTCCGCACCGCGGTACTCGTCCTCACCCTGGGAAACCGTGCCCGTGACGACGCCGATTTTGTAATTCTCCGCCGCGATGCCGGAGAACCCAGCCATCCCAATGAGGAACGTCAGAACCAACATGCAGACGATGAGCCTTTTCATCGAACGACTTGCCCCCTTTTGGGTTGATCAGTGTCCGGTGGAACCAACTCATCCGTGTTTGGCCTGGCAAACCCTCGGGATCACTGTGCACGCACTCGTACCGTCCATTCCCACCCCCACCCCCGTCACCGTCCATGCTCATGCCTGAGTGTGCATGTGACGCTGGACGAGCGCGATATTAGGAATAGTCAGAGAATACATTCAACATCTTGGGCCGGATTCCTTCGTGGGAAAACTGGAATTTGCGGATAGTCGCGGATAGTCGGTCGAGGGCCGCAAGTCGCGGGCCGCAGGCGGCCGCCTTGGCGCACGGCGTCGTCATGTCGCCGCGCGGTGCGATAGCGGCGGCCGGTCTACAGACGCTGGCGGTAGTTCACGAGCTCGTTCCTTAAGTAGTACCAAAGGAACGCGCCGACGCCGATGTCATCGAGCCAGCCCAGGAGCGGGATGAAATCGGGCGTGATGTCGAATGGGACGATGATGTAGATGACTCCGAGGAGCAGCAGAAGCTTGCGCGTCAGCGGCACGGACCTATCCAGGAGGTACCTGGGCAGGAGCAGCCATATGCGGAGCCCTTCCGCGGGAGACGAGCTTCGAGCCCCCGACGGGTGGTCTATGACACCCCTGAAGCGCCCGAGGGGTTCCTCGCGGGCGGACTTTGACTTTTGGGACGTTTCGCTCCCGCTCCCACCCGCGGTCGCGGGCGACGACGGTATTCGTTGGCCGCAATAGGGGCATACGCGTGCGAACGCGACTTCTTCATGGCATCTCGGGCACCTCAAAACGCACCACACCCCTTTCAATCACCCCGATCTTATCAGAGTTGCGAGGCAGGGGCAACCCGCTTCCTTCGAAGCCATGCCGCTCTCAATCCGTCCCACGTCTCGAAGGCGCTCCCACGATCGGGGGGGCGTCCTCGGGACTGGTTGCGGGAGGAAGAGGCGCTGCTCCGGCGAATTGATCCGTGTCGCGTCCGAATACCTAGCGCTAGCAGAGGCGTCGCGCCAGGCGTCCGCTTCGGCTGCGGGGCTTTGCGCGCCGCCCGTTGATGCCGGCGCCGGCCAATGAGAAATGAGGGAGGAAATCGCGTGTCATCAGTGCTGATCGACGGGATGACCCTCGCGTGCGACGATGTGGTGAGCGTGGCACGACGAAGAAAGGCGGCCGGGATCGCGCCAGGCGTGAGAGAAAAGGTTGAGCGTAGCCGCAGGACGGTCGAAGCGTTGGCGGCGAGAGACGCTCCGGTATATGGCATCACCACGGGTTTCGGCCACTTGGCCAGGGTCAAGATCCCCCACGACGAGCTTGCGGCGCTCCAACGCAACCTCATCTTGAGTCACGCGGTGGGCACGGGAAACCCGCTTCCTGACGAGGTCGTGCGCGCGATGCTCCTTCTTCGCGCAAACTCGCTCGCGAAGGGTCTTTCAGGAGTTCGCCTCGAGGTCATCGAGACGTTGCTTAAGTTCCTTGACGCTGATATATGCCCGGTTGTTCCGGAGAAGGGGTCGCTCGGCGCTTCCGGCGACCTAGCGCCCCTGGCCCACGTGGCGCTCGCGTTGCTCGGCGGGGGCAGCGTCCGGATGGGCGGGGTCGAGATGCCCGCGAGAGAGGCTTTGAGGCGGGCCGGGATCGAGCCCTTGGTCCTTGCGTCCAAGGAGGGGTTGGCCCTCATCAACGGCACCCAAACCATGACTGCCATCGGCACGCTGGCGCTTCACGACGCCGAGGTTCTCGCCGCAACGGCCGACGCCGCCGCGTCCCTTTCCATCGAGGCTCTCAGTGGGATACCTTCCGCGTTCGACGAGAGGGTCCACCTCGAAGCGAGGCCTCACCCAGGGCAAGTGGCGTGCGCGCGCACGCTCCGCGCGCTGCTCGATGGAAGCAGGCTCGTGAGCGCGCCCGGCGAGCTGAGAGTGCAGGACGCGTACTCCCTCCGGTGCGTCCCGCAAATCCATGGCGCCGTGAGGGACGCCCTCGCGTACGTGAGACGGGTGCTGGAAGTGGAAATAAACTCGGCTAGCGACAACCCGCTCGTGTTCCAGGACGGCAGCGTGATATCGGGCGGGAACTTTCACGGTGAGCCCGTGGCGCTCGCCATGGACTTCCTGTGCATGGCCGTGTCCGAGCTTGGAAGCGTGTCGGAACGGAGGATCGAGAGGCTTCTCAACCCCACGCTGTCGGAGCTCCCGGCGTTTCTGACGCGCCACGGCGGTGTGAACAGCGGGTTCATGATAGCTCATTACACGGCTGCTGCGCTCGTCTCCGAGAACAAGGTGCTTTCGTCGCCGGCCAGCGTGGACTCGATTCCCGTGTCGGCATCCCAGGAAGACCACGTCAGCATGGGCACCATCGCGGCGCGCAAGGCGCGCCAGGTCGTGGACAACGTCGCGAAGGTGCTGGCTGTGGAGCTCATGTGCGCGTGCCAGGCCGTGGACTTCAGGGGTCCGCAGAACCTGGCGCCAGCCACGCGCGCCATCTACGACGTGGTGCGCGAGGCCGTGCCGCCCCTGCAGGAAGACAGGTGGCTTCACCCGGACCTCGAGGCTGTGGCGCGGCTCGTCGTGGAAGAAAGGATCGCGCAGGTGGTGGCGGCCTTCTCGCCACGGTTGGCGTAGGGGCGGGCCGTGTGGTGGGCCGCGTCAAGGCATACCGCGCAAAGGGGTCTCGAGGCGCACGGCCAGGTGTTCTTGTGACGGCTTATCTCGTCGGCAGCCTAGTCGCTCTCGCCGCCCCGGCGAGCCTCACACTCCGACATGTCTCCGCCGTGCCGGACGTTTCTTGCGCGGGGGGCTTGCGCGCGCGGCAGAAGAGGAGTAGTATAGCTTTCGAGAGACCAATTGCATAGCGCGAGACCTTCAGGGCAGGGTGAGGTCTGTCGCGGCGCGCTACTTACTGTGTGGGCGCGTGCCGGCGAAGGACCAATTCCCGACCGGTGGTGATGTCCTGGGGCGAACCCCGGGGCAAGTCCACGAGCTGCGGATGCGCGGCAGAGCCGGCGAGAAACCGGCACCGACGGTAAAGTCCGGATGGAAGAGGGTCGCAAGCGTCTGCTTGCACATGGTGGACCCGAAAGGATCCTGGAAGCCCTGAGGTCGGTTGCCTCGGGGCTTTTCGCTTGTGCCCTCCGGGCGGGGCGGAAGGGTAACGGCCCCGGGGTTGCGCGGGGGTCTTCGAGAAGCTTTTCAAGGAGGTCTTCACAGAATGCATTTCAAGACGAAAAGACTCGTCACTCTCGGAGTCATGGCGGCTTTGTCGGTGCTTCTTTCCCTCGCCAACTGGCCGATATTCCCTGCAGCGCCTTTCTTGCGTTACGAGGCGGCGGACGTTCCGGTGCTCATCGCCGGGTTCGCCCTGGGACCCGGCCCGGGCCTGCTGGTCACACTCGTTATGGCTGTGCTCATGGCCCTCATAACAGGCCTTGACGGTATGGTCGGGGCGCTAATGCACTTCCTCGCAACCGGGGCGTTGGTCGGCACGGCGAGCCTTGTGTACAGGCGGTACCGCACGAGGGGCGGGGCGGTTGTCAGCCTTGTTTGCGGCACCCTGGCGATGACGGTTCTCATGCCTGTAGCCAACCTCGTGCTCATGCCGGTTCTGTATGGGTACACGCGCGCTCAGGTCCTATCCATCCTGTGGGTGCTGGTGGCTTTCAACGCCATCAAGGCCGGGATCAACTCGGCGCTCACGTTCCTTGTATACAAGAGGGTATCGTGGCTTGTGAAGAGCTTCGCTACGGGCGAGGAGGGACGCGACGCAACACGGGTTGACACGTCCGGTTCGGTCCTAAATCGGCCATGTTGCGACGGCCGTGAGTGACTTGCGGCCCGCCCCCGCCGGGACCCGGCTCCCACAGCTCCCACATGGGTTAGCTCCACTGGAGCCCCACTTGGTCAACCGCCCCGCACCACTCGGTGCGGGGCGGTCAGAGCACTCATAGGCTGTCGGGGCGGCCGTGGCATTAGACATCCCGAGCTCAGGGAGACCCACGCTGCCTTCGGCCATTGACGCCCAAAGGTCCACGGGTCTGAAACATCACTCGGTTGTGTCAGGCATCTCGCCCAACGTGACCGTCACGTATCTTGCCGCCCTATCGCGCCATATCTGGAGCGTTATCTTGTCTCCGGCTTTGTGATTCCGCACTTCGTTCTGAACCTGGCTGACGGTTTCCATTTGCTTGCCGTTGAGTTTGAGGATGACGTCTCCTTCAGTAAGCCCGGCCTTCTCAGCGGGAGAATCAGGATAAACGTAGGCTATCACAACACCGGTCTTGTCCCGCATGCCGAAATAGCTTGCGAGGTCCGGTGTGAGCTCCTGCAACCCCACGCCGATCCATGGATAGACGAGCTTCTTGCCGGCGATTAGGTCATCGAGGACGTTCTTCGCTACGTTGATGGGGATCGCGAAGCCGATGCCCTGAGCCTGCGGTATTATGGCAGTGTTGATCCCGACCACGCGGCCATCGATGTCGATGAGCGGCCCGCCGCTGTTGCCACGGTTAATGGCTGCATCCGTCTGGATGTAGATGCCGGGCTCCGTCGGGTCGCCGTCGATCGAGCGGGCGAGGCCGCTGATGATCCCCGCGGTGACCGTGTGTTGCAGGCCGTACGGGTTGCCGATGGCTATAGCGAAGTCACCGGGCCGGATGCGGTCCGAGTCACCAAGCTCCACAGTGGGCAGCTTCGTTGCGTCTATCTTTATGACCGCAAGGTCGTACCTGGGGTCCGTGCCCATTACCTTGCCGTTGAACTTTCTGCCATCGGCGAGCGTCACGACGATTTCCTTCGCTCCCTCAACGACGTGGTTATTGGTCAGCACGTAGCCGTCTGACCTTATTATGAAGCCGCTTCCGATGGCTGGCACGGTCATTTCCCTGGTGCTGCCTGACGGCGCCTGGCCGAAGAACTCGAAGAAGAAGTCGCCGAACGGGACCGCCGGCACTTTCACGGTGCTCTTGGTATCGATGTTCACCACTGCTCGGCTCACTCGCTCGGCCACGTTCGCGATGGTATCGCGCCCTAACAAGCCGCTCGTGGTTTGCGCGGCCGCAGCGACCGAAGTCGAAGGCGTTATCTGAACTTGCGCCGTTCCCGCGGCTTGGTCGCCGCTGGCAGCGAAAGTCGTGCGGTTGCCCGCGAACTGCACGACAACGACGCCGGTGACGAGAGCGCTTATCACCGCGATCATCACATAGGGCATGTACGTTTTCATTGACTCACGGAATCTCATAGATGGTTACGCCTCCCCTGATCTACGATCTCGGATCTTGCGAGTTCAGCAAGACGACTTGAGTTTAGGCTCCGTAGGTCCCAAACAAGCACCCCGTCTCACCTGCCCGCCCAGAAGAACTCATAGAAGAACTTGATCACCGAGCCTCCGAACGACTCCCTCGCCGGGATTCGCGGTTCGGGCGCATTCACCGACTTGGCCATATCGAGGAGCAGCGACTCATCCACCTCGCCGATGAGCGTGAACTCGTACCCCGACGCTTCCCAGCGCACCAGCGTAGCATCTTGGTAGTCGGCAAGCTGTCCCTTGGAGCCGTCAAGGGCGACTTGCCTGCCTACGTTCATCGTGCCGACGTCGTCCGAGAAGCCCGAAAGACCGGGCCTCCGGTCGGCCCTGGGCGCCGGCGGCGGCTCCACGAAAAACGATATGGTGTTGAGCCCGTCGGTGAAGCGGACGTGCGCTACCTCGGCATCGCCGCGTCTCGTGAGGGTGCCGCCCTCCAGGACGTACCCGGCGGGCACGAACTCCGGCACGGGCACGGCGAATCCCGCCTTCTTTTGGAGCTCTTCGAGCGTCATGAGGTCCTCCGTCCCGGGGATGGTCACGATGGCCACACCGGGCGGGACCTGAAGTTTGAAGACATTATCGTCGATTTGCGACGTAAATTCAATATAGTTGTAAAAAGACAGCGACGATATGAATCCGTCCGGACCGTACTTTTCGGTCCGGAGGATGAACGGGAACTCCGTGTCCACCCATATCCTCCGCGACGGGTTTCCCGGATTCTTGGGCTTGAGTTTTATCACGTGCGCCTTTCGACCTGCGAGGCTCTCCGTAGACACCAGCGAGATATCGTAGTTCGCCTCGATGAGCGCAAGCCCGCCTCCCGCCGCTGCGGAGACCGTGCCAGGGCTGCCGGCGCCGGGGCTTCCTCCTCGTGACTTGTCCGGCGCCGTCCCGGGCATATGGAACACGACTCCCAACGCCGGCTCGTAGTGCCATGTCGACTCGCCGTCTGAGATGACCACGCGGTAGCCTGATGTTGCCGTTGCCGAGGGGAGATAGTCAGTCCTGGTGAGGTTGGGGGCTTTGTGTACGACGTTGGTTATGCATGCGCTGCTTCCCGTGGGATACCACAAGATTATCGTCTGAGTCGCCTTGAAACTGACCTCGTTGCCCCTCTCTATGACGGCCCTCAGCAAGGAGTGGGCCAAGTCTGAACCAGGCTCCCGGCTTGAAGAACCGGGCCCTGGACTGGTATTCATTTCTGTTTCGGCTGCGGGCTGGTAGGCCAGGATGCCGGCAAGGACCATGGCAACAAGCGCTACGATAACCGCGGCAGCCAGCCTCTTGCTCATAACGAGGTGGTCACCTTCCGTGAATCCTTCCGCTTGGCCTTCGTTGCTTATGCCTACCTCGGGTACGAGATGAGCGTGTACTCCGTGCCCGCGGCGCTCGAAGGCGAGGGCGATGCGTCCTTGAGGATGCCGGCCTGCGTGACCTTGCTTGATGGCCCGAGCAAATCAGATGTATACATCGTGACCGCTTGGCCAGTCACGACGAACCCGATGGACGTCTTGTCGGACAGAGGCCTGTCGTATTCCGAGATGATATAGTCGTGGAAATACGGCTCCAAGCTGTCGATCTGCGACGAAACTTCGGTTGCGCTTGACCTTCTGTGCGCGCTCCAGACCATAGGCGCGGTCGCGAGCAAGAGCACCAGCGCTGCCGAGACGAGCCCTTTCATCGCGGTGGAAGAAAAGAGGCTACCCCTTGTGCTTCCGGCTCCTCCAAACAGGATGCCTCGCCACCAAGACCCGTGCGCCCGCGAGCTGCTGGCTGAGCCCTTGGATCTCGCGAGGCTGGAAGAACGCTCCTCAGCGGCGACCCTGCCAAGCTTCTCGCGCAACTCGGGCCAGAACTCCCTGGGGAGCTCGGCCGCCTTGAGCGTGCCGAGAAGCTCTTGCGTAGCCTTGAGCGTCTCGTATTCCTCGGAGCATGTCTCGCAGGACGCAAGGTGCAGCTCGACCTGACGAAACTCGTCGAACGCAAGCTCCTTGTCGAGGTAGGCGGAAATGAGGCTCATGGCCTTCTCGCATGTCATCGCGATCACCACCCGGCCCCAGCAGAGGCCGCGGGCTTCACGTAAGGCGCGAGTTTCTCGCGCAAAAGCCTCCGGCCTCTATGTATGCGCGATCTCACGGTGCCGATGGAGCAGTGCAGTATCCCGCTGATCTCCTCGTAGGAGAATCCCTCGAGATCATACAGGATCACCGCCAGCCGGTAGTTGAGCGGCAGGGACTGAAGAGCGGCCTGGATCTCGCTGGCGAGCTCATTCTGTTCCGCAACGTCCTCCGGATTGTTGGACCAGTCGGGCAACGCTTTCTCAACCTGTCCGCTTGCGGTGAGCACCGGCTCATCCAGCGATTCGAACCTCACGTTGTGCTGCTTGCGAAGCCGATCAATGTAGAGGTTCGACGCGATCCGGAAGAGCCACTTCTCGAACGACGTGCCCAGCTGGAACCTGCCGAAGCCGCGGTAGGCCCGTAACAGGGCCTCCTGTGCCAGGTCCTTCGCCTCATCTGCGTTTCCCGTTAGCCTGAGAGCGACGTTATACAGCTTTCGATCGTACCGCCTGACGAGCTCCTCGAAGGCCTGCACGTCGTTTTCCTTGTAACGGACTCCGGCGAGGGCTTCCGTGTTCAACATGCCCATCACCCGCTTCCCTGCCGTCCCGGCGCCCCCGGGCCACCTTCGCTGCCGGGGCTTCAATCACTCATTACGAACGCAGCGCGACCTCAAAAGTTCCCCCGCGCCGTGGAGTCGGGCGCTCTCCCGGGGAGCGCCGAAGCCGAAGCGCTGAACCCGGAACGTGGCTCCCATCGAACCCCGAAAGGTCGAAAGGCTCGGAGGCGGAAAGGCTCCGACTGCGGGCCTGCCGCAATTGCAGTATACAGCTCCTTTCGTGCGTGCGCAACTCGGGCGGGGCTCAAGAGACGTGCGGAAGACCTGGGGAAGGCTTGCGACGCGCGACGTGCCGAACTCGCGACGTGGGGCGGGAGGCTCCAAAGAAAAAAAAGGGGGCCGCACACCGAGCGGCCCCCCGAGCTGATAACACACAGGAAACGCGCAGCACGGGAACGGCGCCGCGCGCGAAGGCGGCCCTCAGCGCGTGGCCCTCCTGGCGGCGTCGAGGGTGTTTTTCATAAGCATCGCTATGGTCATCGGTCCGACACCGCCTGGAACAGGCGTGATGTACCCTGCCACTTCCGCCGCCGAGTCGAACTTCACGTCCCCGACCAGCTTGCGTTTGCCGCTCTCGCTGGTGCCCACCTCATTGACGCCGACATCGATCACCACAGCACCCGGCTTGATGTAGCTCGCGTCGATCATCTCAGGCTTGCCGATGGCTACCACGAGGATATCTGCCTCGCGGCACACCGCCGGGAGGTCGCGAGTGCGCGAATGGCACACGGTGACCGTGGCGTGCTCCGCGAGGAGCAGGATGGCCACGGGCTTGCCCACGATGTTGCTGCGCCCGACCACGACCGCGCGCTTCCCTTTGATCTCAACGCCGGTCCTCTTGATGAGCTCGAGGATGCCCGCGGGCGTGCATGGAACGAAGCATTCGGCTCCCACGAGGAGCTTCCCCACGTTCACCGGGTGGAATCCGTCCACATCCTTGCGCGGGTCGATCGCCTCGAGCACCTCTCCTTCGTTGAGATGGTCGGGGAGCGGCAGTTGGACGAGGATCCCGTGGATATTCGGGTCATTGTTGAGACGTCGAATAAGCTCGAGTAACTCGCGCTGGGTCGTCGCGGCGGGAAGCGCATGTTCTTCGGAATAGATCCCTAGGGTGTGGCACATCTTTTTCTTGCTGTCCACGTACACCCGGGACGCGGGGTCGTTTCCCACGATGACCACCGCAAGCCCGGGCGGGAACCCGTGCGCCCTTGTGAACTCCTCCACCCCCGCGGCCACTTCGGTTCGGACGTCTCTCGCTACAGCCTTGCCGTCGATGATTGTGGCAGCCATATCCGCGGCCTCCTTCAGTGTTTCCCTGTTATCGGAGGTCCTCTCCCTGCGGTTCCTCCGTTCGTGCTATGGCCCGCACGATCTCTTTGAACCTGTCTCCGCGCTCTTTATAGTTCCTGAACATGTCGAAACTCGCGCATGCGGGCGAGAGGAGCACCACGTCGCCCGGCGAGGCCTCATTTGCGGCGAGATGCACGGCTTCCTCGAAGCCGCGGGATTCCACCATACGAACCGCCCTCCCAGCCCTTGCCCCGGCCGCCTCTATGGCGGCGCGGATCTGAGGCGCGGTCTCGCCCACGAGCACCACCGCCTTCGCGCGCTCCACCGCTGCCTCGGCAAACTCATCAAACGGCACGTTCTTGCCTGACCCACCTGCTATGACGACCACAGGCTCGCGGAAAGACCGCAGCCCCGCAACGGCCCGGCTCGGCGTCGTGGCGATGGAGTCGTCGTAGAACCTAACCCCGCCTACCTCCGCGACAAACTCGATCCGGTGGGCAACGCCCCTGAATTCCCGCAATACCTCGCGCAAAGCCGCGAAGTCACACCCGCAGAGCGCCGCGACGGCCGCGACCGCGAGCACGTTCTCCACGTTGTGGTCGCCGGGAATCTGTATATCGTTGCGACTCGCGGCGACTTCCTCCCGTCCGTGGATGGCCACGATGATGTCGTCACCGCGCAGGAAGACCCCGCCAGGCACCTCCCGGCGCCGCGAGAAGAAGACCCTGCGGCCCGGGCACTCGTCCCCCATGGCGCGCGTGTATGCATTATCGAAGTTCAGGACGGCGAAGTCGTCCTGCCCCTGGTGCCTGAAGATATTCTTCTTGGCGTCCGCGTATTCCTCCATGGACCTGTGGTGGTCCAGGTGGTTTGCGGTCAGGTTCAACACGACTCCGATGTGCGGGCTCCTCGATAGGGGCTGCAACTGAAAGCTGGATAGCTCCAGAACCACGATGGAGTCCGGGGTGATGCCGAAGACGTCGGCGAGAAGCGGGTTTCCTATGTTGCCTCCCGTGAACACCTTCTTGCCCGCGGCCTTGAGGATCTCGCTCACGAGGGTCGTGGTGGTGGTCTTTCCGTCGCTTCCGGTGATCCCGACCACCGGCGCCTCGCAGAGGTCGAGGAAGAGGCCGACCTCGTTCGACTGCAGGACCCCGTGCTCCCTCGCCCTTACGAGCTCCGGGAGGTCGAGCGGCATTCCCGGGGTGGGGAAGACCATGTCGAAGGTCTCGAGGCCATCGAGGTATCCGGGGCCGAGCCTGAACTCGACGGGCAGGCCCGCAAGTTTCTCGTACGCGTCCCCGAGCTCCTCCCTGGTCTTCATATCGCATGCGGTCACCCTTGCGCCGGTCCCGACGAGGAACCTTATCACCGGGGCGTTGCTCGCGCCGATGCCGAGCACGGCCGCGCGCTTGCCCCTGAACCTCGCCACGTAGTTCCTTTGTCTCTCACTCATGCGAAGCCTCTCGGTCATACGAACTCGCCCTTTCCAAAAGTTACGCAATTGCGATAGAATGATGGGGGTAGGACCTTTTGTTTCCTCGTCCCTCTAGGTATGAGGTCATTAGTTCTCTCTCGTTTTCCGAGGTCTTGGGTTGCCGATGATTGCACGAGGGGTGTCAAAGTCCGGCCACTTGTCAGACGCGCCGGATTTTGGCGAAGCACGCCCCGCTTGGGGCGCCGTCCACGAGTGCAACACCGGCAACCCTGCACGGCGCGTGTGCTACCTGGAACCGGCGATTACTTATGGCGATCCACTTAGTATCGTTTGTATCCTTTCCGGAGGAGGGCTGGCGCATGGGGAAGACCCCGAAGAAAAGGCCCCGCGTCCAGATACACGCCAAAGGCTTCCGAAAGGTCGTAAGGGTCATAAACACGTCCGTCCTCGTCGGGTTCAAGTATCCCCCGACCCCCGAGCCCGTTTGTTTTTGGTGGAACGGCCAATGTTTCCGGATACTCCACATACTAAAACAGTACTGGGAACGCCCACACAAGTATTACCTCGTCATTACGGACAGAGGAGCATTCCAGCTTTGCCGCGAGTTCCGGCCCCCAAAACCGGGCCGGAGGATCCCCGACTTTCAGTGGTGGCTCGTGGCCGAGTACGAGCTGTACAAGCTTCCCAGGACGAAGCGTCAGCTCAAGGCGCCTGACGCCCCGTGGTATTGGAAGCACACCGTCTACCCTCGCGCCCAACGGGAGAGGCCCCGCGCGTCCGCGCCGGACCGGGCGCTTCGGCCACGACCTACTGCCGATGGCTCCAGGCCCCTGCGCGGAGCCGCAAATGACAGCGGTCAAGACCCGTGAGAAAGCCGGCGTGCCTCACGACGCCGCTCTCGTTATCCCTTCCATGTCGGCGATTATGGCGATGGCGCCGTCGTCGAGGACCGCCGTGCCCAGGAGGTTCGGGCCGGCAAAGGCAAACGATAGAGGCTCCACCTGGACGTCGCGCTTACCTACGATCTTGTCCACGACCACGCCGATCTGCCGCGCCTGGTCGTTCACGATCACCACGTAGAGCCGGTCCCTCACCACCGTCGCCGAAACGTCGGCGCCGATTACCCCTACCACCTCGCCGGATGCGTCCTTTACGGGAGTCGAGACCGTGACGCAGACCGAGTCCGTGGCGGCGGACACGTATTTCTCGGAGACGTGCGTCGTCCCTTGTATGGCGTTGCGGAACCACGACCGGGCGGACCAATCCTGCGCGGCCATGTCGAGCCCGCCTGCGATCTTCACTCCCTCGCGCGCGATCGGGCCTGCGATGACGCGGCCGTCTCTCCTCATGACGAACGCAACCTCCAGGAACCAGTACGCCTTGAGCAATTCACCGAGCGTCGCTAGGGCGGCGTTTTGGTCCATGGATACTACCCCGGGGTCGCGGGCGGCCCGCTCCAACACGGGCTTGGCCTTCTCGACGACCTCATCGAGGGAAAGCATGTGCGACGGATCGTGAGACGCCGTTTTGAGCTGCCCACCGCTGCCGGGTGAGGCGAACACGTCGGCGAGCCAAACGAGGGGCACGACCCTCTCGCGGACAGTCATGGCGGGCCTGCCCTTTGCGGTCTTCACATCGGAACGCAAGGCCCGCACGACCTCCACCACGTTGTCGAGCGAGAGCCCGTACAGTCTTTCACCGGCCGAGACCAGGAGCACGTTCACGGCGCGTACCTCCCTTCCTTGTGCTGCGCTCGCATGGGCTCGGAAGTTCCTGCACGTCTTGTATTCTCGGCCGGATCCGCTATTTCCTGCACAGTCCCATCCATCGGCGGTGATTGCCACTCGCACACGCGCGGCAGGCATCCGGGCGCCTGCGGGAGCAGCACGACGCGTGCCAGCGGCTGGGGGCTGCGGTTCTTCCCGCTCGCGGGGTGGGCTGCTCGCGGGGTGGGCAAAACTTGCTCACCCGGGGAGAGAGTTTTGCGAGGGGGCCGGGAACGGATGGAGGCTCGCCCCGCACCCGGGAGTGCCGCAAGCCTTTGCGCCTGCTGCCTTTCCACCGGCTACGATGCCGGCCGGCCCGTTCGTGTCCGTTGGTGTCAACTTTGGCACGGGAGTTGCTTGCCATAGGAGACGAACGTTCTCCGCTCAAGGCAGAAGGGCCCTTTGCCGCTCCCATCCGCGCTCGGCACCGTGCCCAACGTCTTGTGGACCACGCGAGGCAGAGCACAACGGGCGAGGCATGCGGGTGGGGCAACTTTAGTGGGACAAAGCGGGAAGACATGCGGGGGCACGGCATTCCGGGTCGCGGCCTTGCGCGCGGTCGGCGGCCGGAAGGACCTAACGCTGGCACCTGGACGTCATCACACGGCACTGGCGGTCTAGGAGGAAAGGAGGTGAAAGGTTGGTTCGCGGGCTTTACGCGGCGGCATCCGGCATGGTCGCGGGGATGCTTCAGCAGGACGTCATCGCGCAGAATCTCGCCAACGTTGACACGCCTGGCTACAAGAAGGATGTCGCGCTGGTCGGCGCGTTCGCGGACGAGCTGGCGGTGCGAGTCGAAAGCAGGGCTCCGTGGCGCCTCGCGAGGACCGTTCCCATAGGTGGGCTAGGATCTGGGGCTTATGTGAGGGGCACGGGCTTCGACCCCAGCGAGGGAGCGTTCATCGAGACCGGCGCTCCCCTGGACCTCGCTATCCAGGGCGGCGGGTATTTCGTGGTCGAGACCCCGGAGGGCGAGGCGTACACGCGCAACGGCTCGTTCACCCTCAATTCCGAGGGCGAGCTCGTCACCATGGACGGCATGCCGGTGCTCGGCGAGTCTGGACCGATAGTCATTCCCCCCCGGCCTTCCGGCGCTGGCGGCCGGGCGGGGGTGGAGGTGCGCGGCGACGGTCGGGTGACGGTTGACGGCCGGCTCGTCGGCAAGCTCAGGGTCGTGGCGTTCGATGATCCGTCCTCGCTCACCAAGACGGGCGGCGGCCTTTTTGTGGCGGCACGCGGTGCGGTGGCGCGCCCGCTTGGCGCCCCGGACGGGACGCTCGTGCGGCAGGGGTTCCTTGAGATGTCCAACGTAAGCGCCGTGAAGGAGATGGTCCAGATGATCGCGGGCATGCGGGCGTACGAGACGTGTCAAAGAGTGGTGTGGTTTCTGGATCAGACCCTTGACAAATCCATAAACGACGTTGGGAGAGTGGCTTGAGTCTCGTCACGCATGACATCTCAGTATAGTGGCCGGACCGCGCAAGCGGGGGCCACGGGCCGCTGAACGACTGAGGCGGTCCCGGCAGGGCGAAGTTGGAGGACGGCTCTCCCGGTGGGTGCGGGATGTGCGGGCGCTGCGTTACGCGCGCACCGCGCTCCGCGCGGGTGTGGGTCGTCCTTGCTATTTAGAATTTGGAAGAAACAGGCCGAGTCCAAGAGAAAGTTCGGTCGAAGGCGGTGAGCGAAAGATGATGCGAGCGCTGTGGAGTGCGGCCACAGGCATGCTGGCGAAGCAACTCAACATGGACGTAATCGCCAACAACCTGGCCAACCTCAACACATACGGGTTCAAGAGAAGCAGGGTGGACTTTCAAGACCTCATGTATCAGAAGCTCCGGACGTCCGGGTCCACCGTGGCGGAGGGGGCGAGGGTGCCGGCTGGCATAGAGGTCGGCCTCGGCACTAGGCCAGCCGCCATCCAGAGGATTTTCTCGCAAGGTGATTTCGTGCAGACCGAAGGGCCCCTGGACCTTGTGATAGAAGGCGATGGGTTCTTCCAGGTGCTCATGCCGGACGGCACCGTGGCTTACACGAGGGACGGCTCGTTCAAGAAGGACAGCGAGGGCAGGATCGTCACGTCCGACGGTTTCCCCATCGAGCCGGAGATCACCATTCCTCCTGAGGCGGTGGACATCTCCATAGGCACCGACGGCACGGTCTCGGTGATCCTGTCGGGCGAGAGCGAGCCCCAAGAGCTCGGCAAGATCGAGCTCGCGAAGTTCGTGAACCCGGCGGGCCTCTCGGCCATCGGACGCAACCTGTTCACCGCGACCGCGTCTTCCGGCCAGCCGGCGGTGGGCACCCCGGGGCTCGAGGGTTTCGGGACGATATCCCAAGGGTTCCTGGAGATGTCCAACGTGAAGGTGGTCGAAGAGATGGTCAACATGATCATCGCACAGCGTGCATACGAGGTGAACTCCAAGGCAATCCAGACGTCCGACGACATGCTGTCCATAGCGAACAACCTGAAGCGCTAAAGAAGCAAGGGTGATGGTCGCGCCATGAACGTGTGTGCTCGATGCGGACGCGCTTTCAAGAAGCCGGGCATCGTTGCGAAAGCCATCGCCGCCGCCGGAGCGCTGCTCCTCGCCGTAGGAGGTCTTGGTGTTGCCGAGGACCGCGGGACGATCGCGAGGATCGAGATAACGAGCCCCGTCGAGGTCCGGGGGACCGTGATCACGCTGGGAGATATCGCGAGCGTGAACTGCCCTCGTGACTCGTACAAGGAGGATCTCCCCTCTCGCCTGCGGGGGATCGAGATCGGCCGGGCGCCGTTTCCAGGGCAGGAACGCACGCTGAGCCTCGCCATCGTCCGCATCAGGCTGAGGCAGGCGGGGTTCGACCCAGACCAAATGGTGATCTCGGGCCCCACCACGATAGTCGTGAGAACGCGCGCCACGCCGGTGACAGCGGACGCCATCGCAGCCGCTGTGCGGGACTACATGACGGCGGCGATGCCCTGGGATGAGCGCGACGCGGAGGTGTCCGTGTTGCTGGACCCGAACGAACGCGTCCTCGTGCCCGATGGGGAGATCTCTCTCAAAGTGGAGCCCTTGCCTACGACGACGTTCATCGGCACCACGAGCGTTAGAGCCACCGTCTTGGTGGACGGGGAGGCTTACAGAGTTCTCCCGGTAAGAGTGAGGGTGGACGTGGCCAAAGCGGTGGTCGTGGCCGCCAGAACCATCCAGAGGCACGAGATCATCGGGACCTCGGATGTCCGCCTCGAGACCCGGGACCTGACTCGCGTTCCTCAGGATGTGGCCTTCGACACCGCTGCCGTTGTGGGCATGCGGGCGAGCCACACGATCACGGCGGGGGAAGTGCTGGCGCGATCGAGCGTGGAGCGGCCGCCGCTGGTGCGCAAGGGTGACGCCGTGACCATCGAGGCTGCGCTCGCGGGCGTCACCGTGGCGAGCCCGGGGGAGGCCTTGGAGGACGGGTGTGAGGGGGCCCGCATCCGCGTAAGGAACACGGCGTCCGGTGCGATCATTCGTGCGATGGTGATCTCCGCGAAGGTGGTCCGGGCGATGTGAGACCGCTCTGCGTGGGGTGCCGCGCGGGGGTGGCAAGGCTAATGTGTTTCGGGCTCGGTCTTCGATTGAGCCCTCGATTTGGATCAACAACGACGTGTACGAGGTGATGCCGCCGTGTCCGATAGATGTGTGTTCAGTGTAAGTCGCCGCGGCGCACGGGTCAGGCCGCGTTGCGTTGCAGTCCTGCTCGTCGTGGTGTGGTGGATCGCGAGCGTGGCGCCTGTTCCGGCCCATGAGGCGGCCGCGGCCGACGACGTCGGAGCCGCGGAGCCTCGGTTCTCGCTGTGGGACGACCATGCGCGTTCTCCGTTCGCAGATCACAGAGCAAGGCAGGTCGGCGACCTAATAACCGTCCTCATCTCGGAAAGGTCGTACGCGAGCAACGACGCGCAGACCTCAACCGGCAAAGGCGCCGGACTTACGGTCGCCGAGGGAGTCGGCATGTTTTCGTTCCTGCCTGAAACGGGCTTTTCCACGAACGTGAAGTCGAGCGGCCGGAACGCCACGTCCCGCTCCGGGAGCTTGGTGGCCAGAATGACGGCCAAGATCACGGAGGTGCTGCCCGACGGGAATTTCAGGATTGAAGGCACGCAAGCCCTGGTGATAAACCGGGAGCGGCAAAACATCGTCATCACCGGGATCGTGAGGCCCGAGGACATCGGTGCCGACAACACCGTGCTCTCGACGTACATCGCCGATGCGGAGATCAAGTACGAGGGGTCGCTCAATATCGAGCAGAGAAAGGGCTTGCTATCGTTCCTCGGGAGGTTTTTCGCTGGGGTGCTCGATTTTCTCTTCTAGATTGTGAAAAGCGCCATTGCGACTTAGAGTAAGAGCCTTGGGTCCAGCAGGAGGTGGGACCTGCCATGAAACGAGCTGATGAGCACGCTGCCCGGGCCGCGCGCGGCCTCCGCGGCTTCACGCCCGCACTTTTCGCCCTGCTCGTGGGGTTTGCGTTGGTCGCGGCCGAGCTTGTCGGGCCTGTGTCGGTGGCGAGCGCCGAGTCGAGGATCAAGGACATCACGCGGATAGAAGGCGTGAGAGAGAACGATCTCATCGGCTACGGCCTGGTGGTCGGGTTGAAAGGCACCGGGGACTCCAGCGGCGCGATGTTCACCGTCCAGTCGGTGGCGAACATGCTGATGAAGTTCGGGGTCAAGGTCACGCCTGACCAGATGCGCGTGAAGAACGTCGCAGCTGTGATGGTGACCGCGAAGCTACCGGCGTTCGCGCGGGTGGGCGACCGGCTCGATGTGGTGGTGTCGTCCCTTGGCGACGCGCGGAGCCTTGAGGGAGGGACTCTCCTCCTTACGCCGCTCCTCGGCGCCGACGAGAAGATGTACGCGGCGGCGCAAGGGGTCGTCTCGCTCGGCGGTGGGGGTGGCTCAGCCGCGCGCCAGAAAGTGCATCCGACGGTGGCCACCATTCCAGAGGGGGCGACGGTCGAGCGGGAGCTCACTGAGGCTATTTCCGGCGCGGAGAATGGGAAGATCACCCTCTCCCTGTCTCAACCGGACTTCCTCACGGCCGATCGCATAGCGAAAGCCATCTGCGCACGCCTCGGAGAGGGCACCGCAAAGGCCCTGGACGCGGGGGCCGTGGAGGTGCGAGTGCCGGCGGGATACGCCGGCGACCCCGTCGGGCTTGTTGCGCTCATTGGGGAGATCCCCGTTACCGCGGACGTTCCGGCGCGCGTCGTGTTCAATGAACGCACAGGCACGGTCGTCATCGGCGGGAACGTGAGAGTGCTCCCCGCTGTGGTTTCCCACGGCAGCCTGCGCGTTCAGATCTCTTCGAGCGTCGATAATGGGTCCGCCTCCGCCTCCGCCTCCGCAGGCGAGGGGGCCGCCGACGCAACGACGGGCGGGACGGCCGTCACGCCCTCGGCCGTAACGGCCACATCGGGCGCAACGGGTGCAGCGGCAGGCACGGGGACCGGGACGGTGTTCGATGTCTCCTCGATGGACACAGTCGATGCTCTCGTGTCCTCGCTCAACGCCGTTGGCGCGACCCCCCGCGACATCATCGCCATCTTGCAAGCGCTCAAGGCGTGCGGTGCCCTTCTCGCGGAGATAGAAGTCCTGTGAACGCCCGGGGAGCCCTTGGGGGCCGCGGCGCACACGTGTCTCGAACGATGGATGAATGGGACGGACCGATGGGGGAGGGATGGACCGGTGGGCGGTGACATGATGCGCGGTGTCACCGGGTTGGGCAGCGCGGCGGAAGCCTCGCCCCGCAGCGAAGCGGCGCGGAAGACGATGGCAGGCGCGGAGACCAGCGCGCGCACGCACGCCACGCGCACCGACCGTGAACTAATGAAGGCTTGCGAGGAATTGGAGTCGGTGTTTCTGGAACAGCTCCTCAAAGAAATGCGGAAGACTGTCCCAAAGGACGATCTGTTTGGCGGCGGGCGCGGCGAAGACGTGTTCCAGAGCATGTTCGACCAGGAGATCGCGAAGGCCATGGCCGGGCGCGGGGGCATCGGTCTCGCCGAGATCCTCTACAAGCAGTTGTCACGGCGGGCCGCGACGCCGTCGCAGCTAGGAGGCCACCGCTTGGACGGGCCTCGCGGCGCGAATGAGGCCAAGGAGGGCTAAACACCTCGCCATGACTTGCCGATAAGATCACCGAGAGTGAGTCGGCATCGGAGAGAGGTGCGTCCAGTGAAGGTCGAAAACGAGGGACTGCGTAGGATCCTCAGCAGGTACGCGGAGCAAGCCGAGGCGACGAAGTCCAGGGAAGCCAAAGAGGCGCAAAAGAAACGAGAAAAGGCGGAGGCGGACGAGGTCATCGTCTCCGACCGCGCGCGCGAGTTGCAACGCGCACATCAAAGACTCGATGAGATCGCTGCCGCGCGAAAGGCGAAGGTCGAGACCATTCGCAAGGATCTCGAGGCTGGCACATACAAAGTGAGCGGCGACATGGTCGCCCGGAAGCTCTTGAAGCCATCCTAAACGCACCGACCTTGCCGGTCTTGTGCGCGTGCCTGCGCCAGCGCCGCGCGGCGGCGCGAGGTGAGTGAATCGAGATGCAGGATATCTCTCGACGGTGTAACGAGATCCTCGATCTTCTCGAGGAAGAGGCCGCTCTTCACAGGGATCTCCTGGACCTCTCCCGCCGGGAACAGGGGCTTCTCGTCTCTTTTGACACGGATGCCCTGATAGCCACGTTGCGCGAGGTGGAGACCCTCATCGCAAAAGTCCGGGCGGTCATGGACGCAAGGCTCGCGCTCCTCGCCGAGGTCGCACGTGGCCTCGGCCGGACCGTATCTCCGGGGAAGGACCGCCTGACGTGCGAGGAGGTCATGTCTTCGGCGGGGGATGGGTGTCTCGAGAGGTACAGGAGCATCCTCCAGCAGCTTGCGCCCATCCTCGAGGAACACGCCGTCATCAACGGTGGAAACATCGTGCTCATAAACAACATCCTCGACTACGTCGACTTCGCGACTCGCGTGTACGCGTGCCGCGATGGCCGGAGCACGTACTCAGTAAACACCACCGCTCTGAGAAGAAAGGCGGGAAGGCCGCATGCGTTCCACTTTTCTCGGCCTTGAGACCGCAAGGCGCGCCTTGGTGGCGCAACAGAGAGCGCTCGAAGTGGTCGGTCACAACATCGCGAACGCCGGCACGCCAGGTTACGTCCGGCGTGAGCCCGTTCTCGTGGCAACGCCGGGCTATGTGGTGGAAACGGGAGCCGGCTTCAAGCGACCTGGCACCGTGGGCACGGGGGTCGAGATAGTCAGGATAAAACGCGTCTTCGACGGGTTTGTCGAAAGCCGAATCCGCCAAGCCGGAGTGTCCCTCGGGTTCTGGGAGGGCAAAAGTGATGCGCTCTCGCAGGTGGAAGCGGTTTTCGGAGAGCCGTCCGATACCGGGCTGGCCAACGCCTTGACCGAGTTCTTCGCGGCGTGGGACGAGCTATCGAAGCGTCCGGAAAGCATCGCCGTGCGCACGGCCTTGGTGGAGCAGGCCAAGACCCTTGCGTCCTACTTTAACGACGAGCTCCGTGGCCTGCGCGAGCTCGTGCGCGACCTGGACGACGGGATAGCCACGCGCGTCGATGAGATAAACTCGCTTGCCAGGGAGATCGCGGCTCAGAACAAGGAGATCGTGAGGATCACCGCGATCGGGAATGACCCCGCCGATCTCAAGGACGCTCGGGATGTCGCCATCGAGAGGCTCTCGAGGCTCATCAATATCAGCGCCTTCGAGACTCAGGATGGGTCCGTGGTGATACAAGTCGGCTCCGGAGAGCTCGTGCGCGGCGACGCCGCAAACGAGCTACGGTTCGAGTCGGGAACTCTGCCGGGGGAAGTGCTCGATCCCGGGGTGGATGAGCAGGAATCTCGGATCATCTGGGCGAATGACAAGACTTTGGCGGATTCAAGCGGCGGCGAGGTGGGCGGGCTGCTGCAGGCGAGGAACGCCGATGTCGCCGGGTACTACAAGGACGTGGAGGAGCTCGTGACCACACTAGCTGACGAGGTCAACCGGCTCCATGAGCAGGGCTATGGCATAGACGATGCCATGACGCACGGGATCGACTTCTTCGTATACGACGCCGGACGTCGCACTCTCGCCGTGAACCCGGACCTCGACCCGGACGCCGGCGGGGACGTGGCGAGGGTGGCCGCGGCCGCCGAGTCTGGGCTCGTCGGGGACGGGTCGGTGGCGCTCGGCATTGCGGGTCTCGAGGACGCGCTCACGATGGGCGGCGGCAAAGTGAGCTTCGGCGGGTTCTATCAGCAGATCGTCGCCGACGTCGGAACGAACGCACGGCAGGCCGCGCACATGGCGCAGGTGCACGACGCAACACTGCAGCAATACACGAACAACAAGGACAGCATCTCAGGGGTGTCCATCGACGAAGAGATGGTGAACCTCATGCGCTATCAGCGGGCGTACGAAGCGGCGGCAAGGCTGACAACCGCCATTGATGAGATGCTCGATACCCTCATCAACAGCACGGGCATCGTAGGCCGGTAGGCCTTGGTGGCTTATCGCCGCGCACGGCCGCGCGCGGCTGCCGCGGGGGTGCCGCCACTGCGCACGACAGCGCCGGCAAGCTGAGAATCTAAGAGAACCTGCGCGGGTCCAGACCGGGCCCGCAGCCCAATTGCGGGAGGGGGTGACGGGGTTGCGTGTGAGCACGAGCTACCTTCTGAACAACCTTTCCAGAGACATCAGCCAGCAGCTCGCTCGGATTCAGAAACTCTCGGAGGACATATCCACCGGGAAGCGGGTGCGGGAGCCATCCGACGACCCGATTGCCGCCTCGCGAGGCCTGGCCATCCGGGCGCTCCGGGCGGGGGTCGCGCAACACAGGACCAATATAGACGACGCCAACGACTGGCTCGGCGCGACCGAACGGGCTTTGATGAAGGCGCAGGAGGTGTTCCAGAACGCCGCCGACGCCGCACTGCGCGCGGGAAACAGCACTCTCTCCGACGACGAGCGGCAGGCGCTCGCGCAGGACGTGAACGGCCTTATCGCCGAACTCGTGGGCCTCGCCAACACGGAATACGATGGCAGGTACATCTTCGCCGGCTTGAAGACCCTGACGAGGCCCTTTGTGCTGACCGAGAACACTGACACCTCAGGTCATACCGTTACCGCTGTTACTTATGAGGGCCTTGACGGTAGCAAACAAGTCGAAGTCGAGCCTGGCACGACCATGCAGGTGAACGCGAACGGCGGCGAGGTGTTCATGCAGGGTATCAGCGAGGCGGGCGACAGGAACCTCTTCCAGATCCTCGTGGACCTCCGGGACCACCTCCTCGCAGGCGATGCATCGTCCACGTTCTACGACGACATCGCGTCCGACGTCACCGCCACTCAGGCGGCTCAGGACAGGATCATGAACCTCGTCACGGGCATCGGCGCGAAGGTGCGGCGGCTCGAGCGGGCATCAGCCAAGCTGTCGGAGGACGAGGTGGAGCTCGAAGCGCTTCTGTCGAAGACCGAAGATGCGGACGTGTTCAAGGCTATCTCTGACCTGCAGTTGCAGGAGACGGTGTACAAAGCCGCGCTCGGGGCGGCTGCCGGGATAATGCAGACTTCCCTTGTGGACTATTTGCGGTAGGGGTCGGTGCGAAGTGGCGGAAGGATATACGTTGACTCCCGAGGACATCAGGCTTTTTCTCGATGAGACCCTCGACCAGCTCGAAGCGCTCGAAGAGGAGATCGTCAGGCTCGAAGGTGAGGGCCACGACCAGCGCCTCCTTCAGGACATGTTCCGCATAGCGCATACCGTGAAAGGCTCGTCGGCCACGGTTGGCCATGCCAGGATGTCCACGCTCGCGCACGCCATGGAAGATGTGTTCGCGGCCATGCGGGATGGCAGGGTTGCGCCACGCCAGGAGCTAGTGAACGTGCTCTTGGAGGCGGTGGATGGCTTGCGGGCGCTTGCGGCGGCGCTGGATGCCTCCAGCGGTGGCCCGCGCGTTCGGGGAACGGGCGAAATCGACGTCGAGTCGCTCGTTGCCCGGCTTGCCAGTGCCGCTTCGCTGGGGGCTGGCACGTATGAGGTATGCGTGAGGTTCGAGGATGACACGGCGATGCCGCCCGTGCGCGCTCTCCAGGTCATCCAAGCCCTTCAAGAGCTCGGAACGGTTACTGGGACGCAGCCGTCGCTAGACGACATCAAGGCCGAGAAAGCCGGCCTTGACCTCTCGGCCGTGCTGGTGCTCGCGTCACCTGTGGAAGAAACGGAAGTGGAACGGAAGGTCGGCGAGGTACCCGACGTGGAGCGCGTCGAGGTGCGGCGCGTGCAGCCTGAAGGGCGTGACACCGCGGCGGCGCCCGGTCCTCTCGCCGGTGCCGCCACAGGCGGCGGGGCCGATGCCGAGGCCGAGGCCGAGGCCCACGCTGACGCCGGTGTCCGCGCCGATGCTGTCCCCGATGCCAACGTCAACGGCGCTCGCGGTGCAAGCGACAACACCAACGAAGCCGGGACTATGTCCGACGTTCCGAAGCTCCTGGGACGGTCGCAGGGAGACACCATCCGCGTCGGGATCGAGGCCTTTGACAAGCTGGTCCGCATAGTCTCCGAGCTTGCCATAGACGAGGCGAGGCTCACCGAGATCCAAAGGCGCCTCGCGTCGCTCGAGGGGCACTCGGAGCCCATCGGGGACCTCGAGCAGATCACTGCTCACATGGGCCGGCTCACGACCGAGCTCCAAGAAGAGGTCATGAAGGCCAGGATGACGCCGCTTTCGAGCCTGTTCAAACGCTTTCCAAGGATGGTCAGGGACACCGCCGCGAGCTCGGGCAAGCTGGTGGAGTTCGTCGTGGAAGGCGAGGACACTGAGCTCGACCGGGCTTTGATAGAAGAGGTGGCGGATCCCATCATACATCTTCTCCGCAACGCCGTCGGGCATGGCATAGAGCCGCCCGAAGAGCGTGTGCGGCGCGGAAAACCCGAGAAAGGGCGGGTGCGGCTGGCCGCACGCCACGTGGAGGACCGCGTGGTCATCACCGTCGAGGATGACGGCGGAGGGATCGACTTCGAGCGGGTCCGCGAGTCGGCGGTGCGCAAGGGGATGATCCCCGCCGAGGTGGCGGCGGCCCTTTCGGACGAGGAGGCCATCGAGCTCATCTTCCAGCCGGGCTTTTCCACCGCGACCCAGGTGAATGACGTGTCGGGACGCGGGGTCGGCTTGGACATCGTGCGTACCAACATCGAGAAGCTCGGTGGAACCTTGCGTGTGAACACCTCTGCCGGAAAGGGGACGGCTTTCGTCCTGTCAGTGCCGCTCACGCTGGCAGTGTTCAGGGCGCTTCTTGTGGAGTCGTGCGGCCAGGAATTCGCGGTTCCTCTGTCATCGGTGGTGGAGGTCACTCGCGTGTCGCTTTCAGAGGTCAAACCTGTCGGGCAGGGACACGCGATAGTTCTGAGGGGTAGAGTTCTGCCAGTCTTTGACTTGCGGGACTTCGCAAGGAGAGAGGACGGCGCGGCGTCCGGGGAGCGCGGCGACGGCACGCCAGTGGACATCGGGGGCCTCGACCCGTCCAGTGAGCGGCCCGCGAATCGCTCCGAGGAACGTGCGACCGGGCGGGCGTTCGTGGTGGTGGCGAGATATGAGGATATGCGGGTGGGGATCATCGTTGATTCCCTCCTTGGGGAGCAGGAGATAGTCATCAAGAGTCTGGGCAGGCTCGCCAGACGGGCCAAGGGCGTCCTGGGAGGCGCCATTCTCGGTGACGGGCGGGTCGCCCTGATCCTGGATGTCGCGCGGGTGCTAGAGAAAGCCGTGGGCCGCAGCCACGTTTCAGGGTCAGGCTACGAGGGGGGGAACGAGGATCGGTTCGACTATCAATTACAGTGCTAGCGAGCTCGAGACGCTGAAACGCATCCTGGCGAGAGGCATGGAGAGCGCCGCGTCGGTGCTCTCCGACATGATAGGCCGCAAGATCGAGATGAGCGTGCCCGACGTGTGTTTCGTGGCGTGCCGGGACATTGCCAAGGCGCCGAAGCACAGCGTGGAAGAGCCCACAGTCGGCGTGAGGATCGGGCTTACCGGCGACGTTACAGGCGACGTCATCCTCATCTTCCCGCGCGCCAGCGCTTACCGGCTGGTGGACGTACTCATGGGCAACAAGCCGGGAACGACCACCAGCCTGACGGAAATGGGCGGATCTGCCCTGTGCGAGGTGGGCAACCTGGCGGGATCCTTCTTTCTGAACTCGCTGGCGGAGGCCACGGGCCTGCGTGCCATGCCCGCTCCGCCCGTGCTGGACGGGGAGACGTTTGTCGCGAAGATGCTGGAGGCCTCGGTGGCTACCAGGGAGGAGACAGCGCCGGCCTGCGCCGGGGGGAAGAGCGGGGGTGACGGACCCGCTGGCGCCGGCCACGCGGACGGCATGGACGCCTTGGTGGCGCAGACGGTGCTCACGCAGAGCCTTGAGAGCGTCGAAGCGCTGTTCTTCATCGTGCCCACCAACAACTCTCTCGCAACGATCCTCAATGCGCTGAGCTCGGACAACGCAAAGGGGAGCGGGGTGATATAGGTGCCCAAGGTGCTCATCGTGGACGACGCGGCCTTCATGAGGATGAGGTCGCGTAAACTCCTGGAGGAGCACGGCTACCAGGTCGAGGAGGCGCAGGACGGGGAGGAAGCGGTGCGGAAATACGTGGAGAGCTCTCCCGACGCGGTCCTCATGGACATCACCATGCCCGTCATGGATGGCATCGCTGCGCTCAAGGAGATCAGGAAGCGGGACCCGCATGCCAAGGTCATCATGTGCACTGCTGTGGGCCAACAGTCTCTGGTCATGGAGGCCATCATGTCTGGGGCGCGTGATTACCTGCTGAAACCCTTCGATCCCGACAAGGTGCTCGCGTCCCTCAGGAAGCTGGTCGGCTGACAACCCGCCGGGAAGCGAAAACGGGGGAGATCGGATTCCGTCGTGAACCTACCAATCAGAGTTCTTGTTGTGGACGACTCGGCCTTTACACGTAAAGTGGTTTCGGATATGCTGGGGTCGGACCCCGACATCACCGTCATCGACATAGCTAGGGACGGCAAAGCTGCCGTGGAGAAGGCTCGCGCCCTCCAGCCTGATGTCATCACGATGGATGTCGAGATGCCGGTGATGGACGGGCTTGCTGCGCTGCGAGCCATCATGAGCGAACGTCCCGTCCCTGTTGTCATGTTGAGCGCCCTGACGCAGGAGGGCGCGGCGACTACCATCGAGGCGCTGGAGCTCGGCGCCGTCGATTTCGTGGCAAAACCGTCCCACTCGATGACCGTGGGCCTGGGCGAGGTGCGTGACCAGCTCGTTGCCAAGGTGAAGCTGGCGGCGCGGGCCAGGGTGCGGGCCCCTAGGCTTGCGAGGTCCGGGGCGACCAGGACGGCCGGAAGCGGATTGCACAGTTTAGCTGGGCTGGGCCCGGCGATCCTTCGCGGTCGCCTTGGGGACGGAGGCGGCCCGGGAGCGGAGTTGGGGAAGGAATCCGATACAGTTGTGGTCATCGGCTCCTCCACGGGTGGCCCGTCTGCGCTCAACCAGGTCCTTCCTGCTTTGCCCGCCGACATCCCTGCCGGCGTGCTCATCGTGCAGCACATGCCGCCGGGGTTCACGAAGTCCCTTGCCGCGAGGCTTGCGGAAACCTCAGCCATCGCCGTGAAGGAGGCGGAGGCCGGCGACAAGCTTGCCGACGGGGTGGCGCTGGTCGCGCCGGGCGGGTACCATATGTCGGTCAGCGCCGATGGCGAGGTGACGCTCTCTACCGACCCGCCGCGAAACGGCGTGCGGCCGTCTGTGGATACCACGATGGAGTCCGCGGCCCGGGTGTACGGAGACCGGCTCGTCGGGGTCGTGCTTACGGGAATGGGCAGGGACGGCGCGGCGGGCATGGCCGCCATTAAGGCGGCGGGCGGGAGGACCATAGCGGAGCACGAATCGAGTTGCGTGATATATGGTATGCCCAAGGCCGTGGTCGATCAGGGGCTCGCGGATCTGGTGGTTCCGATCCAGGAGGTGGCCGGTGCCATCGTGCAAATGGTTCGCGATATCGGGTAAACGGCGATAAACTGATAGACGATCTGGCACGGCCGGCGGCAGCGTCAGCAACGTTGGCGTCGGCAACGGTGGCAACGTCGGCGACGGCGGCAACGGCAGCACAAACGGCGGCACGACTATACGTCTCGGGAGTTGCAGTATACGTGCAAGACATGGATTATAGCCTTTTCCGATGGAAAGTGATGCAGGCAGCCGGAATCGACTTGGGCTGCTACAAGGAAAACCAGATGAAACGCAGGCTGGCCGCGGCGCTCACAAGGTCTGGATACGCGACCCTTTTCGAGTATTGGCGCGCAATGGAACAAGACCCCGCGGTGCTCCGCGAATTCGTGGACTTCGTGACCATCAACGTATCCAGCTTCTTCCGGAACCGCGAGAAGTTCGACGAGCTGGCCAGGACGATCCTCCCGGGCCTCTTGAACACACGCCCGAGCCTCAAGGTGTGGTCTGCGGGGTGCTCCACAGGCCAGGAACCGTACACCGTGGGCATAATCCTGAGCGAAGTCGCACCGGGCACGAGGCACCGGATCGTTGCCACGGACATAAACATGTCCGCCATCTGCCTTGCGCGTGAGGCGGTTTACACGCGCGACGACGTCAAAGAGGTAAAGCCGGAGCTTGTGAAGAAATACTTTACGGCAGAAGGAGACAAGCTCAGGCTGAAAGACTCGGTGCGTCAAATGGTCGAGTTCCGGGTCCACAATCTGCTGGCCGACGCGTACGAGCAGGACTGCGACCTCATCCTGTGCCGGAACGTGATGATATACTTCACCGAAGACGCCAAGGCCCGGGTGTTCAAAGGCTTCAATGCGAGTTTGCGGCCCGGAGGCGTGCTGTTCATCGGAGGCACCGAGACCATCATGACCGCGTCCGAGCTCGGGTTCGAGCTGATCTCGCCGTTCTTCTACCGAAAGCGGAACCCGGTCGTCGCGTAGGCGGCTCGGGCGGCAAAACTTTGGTTCTGACCGAGGTGGTTCTGTTGGTTGCACGAGGGACAAGCATCGTCCCGGAAGATGTGCGGGACCGTGCCATCAGGCTTATGCAAGACCTCTTTGCGCGGCTCAGAGAGGCAGGGGATCCCGCGGTTGAGCCGCCCTACGATGACCTAGTCGAAGTCGTGGAGGGCATCAAGTCTGGCGTGTCCAAGGCCGCGCCGAACATGCTCGTGTCTTGGACCCTCTTTGACGAGCCTGATGAGTACGAGTGCGTGCACCCGTTCGACGTGGCGGTGTTCTCGGTGGCCATCGCGCTCGCCATGGGGGAGAAAGCCCGCATCACAGACATCGGCCTGGGGGCGTTGCTGCACGACGTCGGCATGGCGCTGGTTCCGGTCGCGCCGGAAGCAAGCTACACGGAGGGTGAGGGGCTGTCGCCCGAGAAGGCGAAGCAGATGCGTACCCATCCCGAGCTCGGCGTGAAGGTCTTGCGGCAGCATCCGAGGATCTCGGCGTTCACCAAAGCCATCGTGGCGCAGCACCATGAACGAATGGACGGCAGCGGCTATCCCCGGGGCTTGCGTGGGTCGGACATCCATCCCTACTCGCGGATAGTTGCGTGCGCTGACGCGTACAGCTCCATGCTCGTCCGGTCCCGCCTCCAAAGGCATATGACGCCGGGCGAGGTGGTCGATTACATGATGAGCGCGGCGGGCTTCGAGTTCGACAAGGACGTGGTGCGGGTGATGCTCGGCTGCGTGTCGCCGTTCCCCGAGGGGGCGTTCGTGCGCCTTAGCACGGGGGACCTCGCGGTGGTGGAGAGGCTCTCCCGGGGCATGGTCACGCGTCCGGTGGTGCGGCTCGTCAAGCAAGAGGCGGACGGCGTGTGGGTGGAGACGTCCACCGAGATGGATCTCGCCCGGCCGGAGCACCAGACAACGCTCATAACCGCCGTTGAGTGACCGGGGGTGACGGACCGCGTGAGGATCGTATTTGAAGACGGGATTCTCGGCTTTGAAGACGTCCGGGAGTACGAGCTTCTGGAACCCGAGGAGCGCGGCCCGTTTAGGTGGCTCAGGGCGACCTCGGAGAGGCTTGCTTTCATAGTGGTGGATCCGCTGCTCTTCTGGCCCGACTACGATCCCGACATAGCCGACGCATGCCCAGACCTCAGCGGAGCCGACCGAAACGAGTTGTTCCTGTATGTCATCGTGACTGTGCCAGATAACCCCCTGCTTGCCACGGCGAATCTCTTCGCCCCGCTTGTGGTGAACGGGCGCACCGGCAAGGGCAGGCAGGTGCCTCTGCGCGGGTCAGGTTTTCCGCTCGCCGCGCATATCTTCCCCGAAGACATCCGCGAGGGAAAGGTTGGGTTGGCCGGTGCTTGTCCTGACGCGCAGGTGCGGTGAGAGCGTGATCATCGCCGACGACATCAAGGTCACGATCATCTCGGTGGACACGAAGGCCGGCAGGGCATACGTGAAGCTGGGGATCGCGGCGCCTGCCGACCTCAAGATATACCGCGAGGAGATCTACGAGGAAATAAAGCGCGAGAACGAGGCGGCCTCAGGGGCCACCCTCACTGACTTCGCTGCGCTTGCCCGGGCGTGGAGGCAAATGAAAGCGCCTGCTCAAGATCGATCAAAGTGATGAGCCTATCCTCCGTTCTGGCGATCCCCAGGATGTACGCAAGGCTTGCTCCTTCCCTCGCAAGAGCTTCCGGCTTCTCGATGTCTTGTTCGGGTATTTGAGCCACCTTAACCACAGAGTCTACGATCATTCCGATGGTGTCCTGCCCAGCCTGGACCACTACGATGCGGGTGGAAGACGTAACCGGCTGGACGGGAAGCCCCAGGCGTCTCGCGAGGCTCAACACGGGGATGACCTGGCCGCGCAGGTTCACGACGCCCTCCACGTAGTCCGGAGCGCTAGGGACAGGCGTGATCGGCTGCATGCGCACGATCTCCCGCACGTCGCTGATGCTGACGGCGTAGAGCTCCTTACCGAGCTGGAACACGACGACGTGCTTCGTGGCGGAGGAGGCCGCCTGCGCGCGGGACTCCGCGGGTTCTTCTCTCAGGTTCGTTGCGCCGACCGGCGCGTTGACTGAAGCTGACATGCCGTGACCACTCCTCTCGTTCCTACGTAGATCGCCATAAGTCCGCGCTGCTTTTCAGCGGGTGAGCCCTGTCCGGGGTTGCCGGTGTTGCCCTCTGGGG
>JBLNCC010000125.1:0-28553 GCA_050260395.1 Betaproteobacteria bacterium | reverse complement strand
GCCGTGACTGCGCTGGCCGTGGCCACGACCAGGTCGACGATATCGTCGAGCAGGGCTTCAAACGCCGCCTGCCGCTCGCGGGCGGCCTCGGCCCTCGCGTGTTCGAGAATGGCCTTCGCCTCTTTCCGCGCGGCCTCCAGTATCTCGGTCTGGGCGCGTTCCCCCTGGACAACGGCCTTCTCGATGATCTCCTGCGCCTCGCGGCTTGCCTGGGCGAGGCGGGCCTCGTATTCCTGCTTCATCTTCGCGCTCTCCGCGCGGTTTCGTGTTGCTTCCTCCAGGGACTGCTTTATTCGGTCCTGCCGGTCCATCATGAACTTGCGGATCGGCCGGTAAAGGAAGAACGTGAGGAGCGCCACCAGCAGCAGGAAGTTGAGCACACTTGCAAAGAACGTCATGTCAATCTGGATCAACGCGGATTCCTCCTCTGCATGCCTCCTCCGGGCGACAATAAGACGGCTGCCGGGCGGCTTCGAACTCGAAGGACCGTCTCACCGGCCGCGCCTGACAGCCTAGCCGCGCTTACCTCAAGGTCATCCCAGAAATGGGTTGGCGTAGAGGAGGATGAGCGCAACAACCAGCGCTATGATCGGCGTCGCTTCTACCAAGCCGATACCTATGAGCATGGTTGAGAAGATCGATGCCTTCGCCTCGGGCTGGCGCGCGATGCCGTCCACAGCCTTCCCGGCCACGTGGGCGTCGCCTAGGCCGGCCACGAGTGCCGCAACGCACACGATGATGCAAATCGCGGCAACTGAGATGAGCTTAAGAAGCATTACCTCTGTCATGGTAACTCCTCTCCCTTATGCAAGTTTCTCGTTCATCGGAGGACGCGCGGCGCGCAAGCGGCTGCGAGTGGCCATGCCGCCTCGCACCCACGCGGCCACACGGCCGCGCACGCCTCGATAACGCGTCCAAGGACGCCCGCTCATTAGACTCGGGCGACCTTCACTCCTCGGCCGCCACCGTCACGTAGGCGATGGACAGCATCACGAAGAGATACGCCTGAAGCACCCCCACGAACACGTGGAAGGCCTGGCCCACCGTGGGCACGGCGTACGCCACGAGTTTGCCCAGGATGATCACGAGGACGTCGCCGGCGAAGATGTTGCCGAACAGACGCAAGGCCAGCGTGATGGCCCTGGTGCACAGCTCGATCAGGTTCAGGGGCAGGAAAAGCGGGTTCGGCTTCACAAATCCCACGATGTACCCCCATACCCCTTTCACCGACGCACCGGCGTAGATCGTGAGCCCTAGCACCACCGCGGCCAGCGCCAGCGTCACGTTGATATCCGCCGTCGGGGATTTCATCCCCGGGACCAGCCCTATGAGGTTTGCCACCAGTATGAACAGGAACAGCGTCGCGATCACGGGAAAACACCCCCGCGCTCGCGGCGGCACGTTGTCCACCACGAGACCCCACAGGGCCTCCACACCGTACTCCACCATGTTCTGAAACCCGCCCGGCACGTCCTTCATCCTGTGCGTCGCGATCACGGCCACCGCCACAAGCAGGGCCATGACGATCCATGTCATGATGATGGTGTCCAGGTGACACGTGAACATCCCGATGCGCAACACGAGGTGCGCACCGATTTCGCTGGAAGCGCTCGACATCTTCTCGCCTCCGATCAGCCCGCTGAAAAAGGAGCCGTCAGGGCTTTCCCTTCACCCTCGCTCAACTCTGCCGGCAGGCAGGCACGCTCCCGTATCCATGTGGGTGCCCCGCCCGGCGCCGCGGTTCCTTGCGGCCACCACGAACAGCCCGCCCAGGCGAACGACGATGTATGCGGCGGCCATGCACAGGAACGACGCCTGGCTCAGGACCATCGCACCCAACGCGAGCGCCCCGAATACGAGGGCCATGCGTCCGAGCGCAACCCACCGTACCAACGCGGATGCGCGGGTCGCGCTGAGGGTCGCGGCTTTTTTCGCCATTTCGACCATCGTCAAAAGATCAAGCGCCCCGAGGAGGGCGCCGGCGAGTGACCCTGCTGCCATGCAGAGATGTCCCCCTTCAGTGGATGTCATGGTTTTGGTTTCGGTGGTCTGTCGCGGAACTCGGACATGACAAGCTTGTAAACGCCCCAGAACCCCGCGAGGGCGCCGAGGAGGAAGCCCGTCACGGCGAACCACGGGCGTGTCCCGAGCTTAGAATCGAGGGCATGCCCTGCGGCAAAGCCTATGGCCATCGACCCCGCGATGTTGAAGCTGATGGTGCCGTAGAACTTGAACGCCCTCACGAGCTCCGGGTCGAACTTGCCTTCTCCCAAGGTTCCACCTCCAGACCACCGGAGCGCCGGCCTCACCCGCAATGGGCCGGGCTCGCACGCACCGGACCTATGCGGGATCAGTGATTCGGTTCACGGCCGGTGGCGCAAGCCTCTTTGTCTGGCGCCCGGGGCGCGCCCACGCCGACCAGAATCCGTCTTGCCCTCGGCCGGTATCGGTCGCGTGAGAGAAGCTCCTTGCACTTCTCCACGCCGTTCACCTTGATGATACGGTAGACACTTACGACGTATCCCCAGGCTCCCTCGTCCTCGGTCACTTCCTGCCCCGCAGCGAGGGACATGTCCTCGCGCCTCACCACGCCCGGGGGAATTCTCTCCTCGATCTCCGTCTCGATGACCACTTTGCGGTCGGACGGCGCATCCCCGTACACCTTGACGGTGACCGAGTCCTTGCCCACCTGCGACGCCAGCATCACATGGTTGGGACTATCGTTCCTGAAGCGCAGGTCGATGTAGTCGTAGGCCACAGTGGCGTCGCGCCCTACCGGCACGTACGCCGGCGCCACCGAATGATTCGCCCGTGCCACGATATCGAGGCCGGCGAGGAGCACCGCGTTGTAAAGGGTCGTCGAGACCTGGCATATGCCCCCGCCCACACCCGGCACGAGCTCGTCCTCGACCACGACGGGCGCCTCGAGGTAGCCCGCTTCCTTGCTGCGCGGGCCGACCACAGTGTTGAAGGAGAACACCTCGCCTGGCGCCACCAGGACCCCGTTGATGGCGTCCGCGGCGGCGCGGATGTTGTGCACCCTCGCCTGGTCCGCGGGGTTGAATTTCGTGGTGTAGGCCCCTATGCACCTCTTGATGTCCATCGCTTCCAGCTGTTCCGTGGTCACCTGAGGGACGACCGGTTCCACGCTCAGCCGCACGGTCCTTCCGGTGCGCTGGGTGAGGACCGCCTTGATCGCAGCGCCAAGGCCGCTTGCGTCCAGGCGCCTGCCGTTGACCGAGGGCCGCACGCTCACCGTGTCGTCCGGAGCGATGGTGAAGCCCGCGTTCTCCGCCGGCCTATCGATCTCCGCCGCGAGCTCGAACACGATGTCTCTGAAGAGATCCTCGTTCACCGTGACGATGAGCGGTACTTCCCGGCCGTACGCAGCCACGGCCCGTCTCTCTCGCCACCTCGCAAGCCACGACCCGGTGCGTCCGACGGCCATGGCTCGCTCCACGGTTTCCGGTACGTGCGTTTCGACGCCTATGTCGGAGGGGTTAAGCTGCCACGACTCGTCCTCCCATAGAAGGGTGATCGGACGTGCAACCACCTCGGACGCGAACCGGGCCAGCACGCGGCTGGCCTCGTCGCGCGTAAGGCCGCCGAGGGGAATGTCCGCCACGCGCACCCCGTCAACGATGCGGGGCGGCGCCGAGGCGCCGGCCTGGGCCACGCCGCCCCCGGCCAGAACCAGCGCCGCAATGACGACGGCGGCCGCCGCCGTCACGGCCGTGCTCGCTTGCTTGCGAGCCCACTGGTTTGGAGTCCGCCTCACTGAAACCCGCGTCAGCAGGAAGGTCACACCATCACCCCGCGTCCGGGCCTCCGCCACCCTTGGAGAGACGTCCCGGAAACGTGCCTCACTTTCTGAACCCAAGGACGTAAACCAAGATGAAGACGACCGCGACAAGGAGCCAGAGGTATCGGCCACTCGTGCTCCCCGTCCGGCCTTCTTTTCCCAAAGCACGCAGCTGAAGCCTGTGTGCCTGCTTGAAATGGCCGACGGCACGGTCGATCATCCCCATCTGGCGGTACACCACGCCAAGGTTGTGATGGGCCGTGGCGTGGTCGGGGTCGATCGACAAGGCCATATTATAGCATTCTATCGCCCTGTCAAGCATGTTCTTTTCCTTGTATATGTTGCCGAGGTTGCTCATGGCCGCGGCGTACCGAGGGTTGAGCGCGAGAGCCCTTTCAAACCTGATCTCCGCCTCGTCGAGCCGGCCCTTGCGCGCCAGGATCACCCCGAGTTTGTTTTGGGCCTCCGCGTTCTCCGGGTCCAGGCTTATGGCGGCTTCGAGCGCCGCCTGCGCCTCATCCAGTCTGCCGTCGCGCAGAAGGTCGCAGCCTTCCTTCAGACGCTCCGCCGCATCGCCCCGCCCGGTCGAAGCGACCTCGCCCGGCCGCTCGTTCGACCCGGTATGCAGTTCGCCCGGCGCGGGTTTCCAAGGCGCGGGTCTCAAGTACACCGCCTCCATAGCGTCCGTACCTATCCCTCATCGCAATTATATATCAACAGTCAATGCGGTGTCTTGCCCCGTTAGCTGCGCCACGTGAACCTGGGCCCCGATGGGACGGGGCCACGGGGTGAGGGAGCGCTGCAAACAGTGAGGTCGCCCAGAACGGCGCGCAAGCAAGGCGGCTGTGCCCTGCTACAGCACTTACCCGTTGCCGTGCTCGACCGCAGGCTCCCGCCCGCGGTCACGTGACAACGATGAACGTAAACCGGCTTCTGAGCCATGCGAACACCAGGCCGAGCACTAGAGGAAGGCCGAGGTAGCCAAAGATCGGGTATACCCGGCTTACGAGGTCTCCGAACCCGACCTGAGCGAGGAGGCCCGCGGCGAGCACGGTCGGCACAGCGAGCGTCCGTTCTCCCACTCGCATGCGCCTCTCGAGCCTCCGGCAGAAGGTGAAGCAGGCCGCTGCGGCTGTCGTGACCATGGCCACCCACAGGGCGGCGAAATAGACCGCACGAAGGCCCAAACCGAAGCGCGAGGCCGCGAGGAGCATGGGCACTTCCGCCCGCCAGGTCCCGGCCCCGTGAAGCTCGAGAGTGACGTGAATCGCCGCCATGAACACAAGCAGGCCAACTCCCCCGAGCGCGGCGCCGCGTCGCGCGGCTCTCGCGTCGTCCAGGTCTCTTCCCATGGCGGCGAACGCCGCCACGACCAGGAGAAGGTTGTACGAGACGTACAAGACGCTCGCGACCGGCCACGCCGGAAGGAACATGTTTTCTTCGACAGCTTCGGGCGTGGGCCGATCGGGGCGGGGTGGAAGGCCGCCCACCGCTCGCATGATCGAAAGGGCCGCGACCGCCACAGGTGCACCGAGCAAAACAGGGGCGATTAGCGTGTTCAATGAGAGGAGCCCTTCGACCCCGTTGAGGGCCGCAACTACCGCCACCAGTCCCGTGAGGCCCATTCCCAGGCCTGAGGGAAGGCAAGCGTGCTCCCTGAAGAGCGCCCCGCTCCCCGCCAGCATGACGCAAACCGAGCAGAACATGAACACCGTGAGAACCGCGTCCGTAGCGCGCACGGCGGCCGGCCCGCCGAGGAGTGCGAGGAGGTCCTCAGCGGACGACGTGGCATGCTTCGAGGCAAGGTCGGCAAGCATCACCCCCAAGGTAACGAAGAGCAGCCCGGACAGAACCACCCCGAGGTCTCCCCCGCGCGAGAACCTGGCGAAGAAGTGGAGGTGTTCCTGGCCCGAAGCGAAGCCGGCGCCGACCACCGTGCCGAGGTACGTCGCTGCCAGTCTGATGTCCATGCCAAGGCTGGTGCCGCTGGTGGCGCGTCTCACCTCGTCACCTCCGCGGCCGGTGCCGCCCCGTCGCGCCGCGCGCGCGGCGCCGGGTCCGTTGAAACAGGGGCTCGGACGTGCGCGGTCCGAAACAGCGACCGGCCCACATGGCAATTTATATTCGGCCAGCCTGCCTGTACAGCACTGCCGTCTCCAGAATGTCTGCACCTCGCGTGAGGCATCATCCCTCGCGGGTGAGACGTGCGTAGAGAATGAAGCGTCGCTCCGGCGCCTTCTCGCGTCGGCCGGTGGCTGGGTGGCTTGGTTGGTCAGAGGACCTTGAGGGTCTCCGCACCGCCTGCGCGCCCGCACCGGCGCGCAAGCAGGACACCCGCTGGGTCGTGAAAGCGCACCGTCAGTTGACTGGCGCGCGGAAACGGGCGATGCACAGGAATACCTGCGAGTGGCGGTTCATATACTGCAAGTGGCGCTCTGTCCGAGGTGTGCACGCCGCGGGGATCATTTCGTAAGGAGGGCGCTCCCTTGGGTTTTTTCGGAGGCAACCGGGAGGCTGTATGTCGGGCGCACGTCGACGATCCGGACGCGCCAACGGTGCTCGCGAGCTCGCTTCGAGCGCTCTTCTCGCGGGACCTGCCGGATCCTGCGCGTAGACCTCTTCTCTTTTTTTGCATCGGCACAGACCGTTCGACCGGCGACTCGCTCGGCCCGCTGACCGGCACGCGTCTGGTGAGCCTCGGCATCGATAGCTGCCGCGTTTGGGGCACCCTAGACAACCCCGTTCACGCCGCGAATCTGCAGGATTCCATCGACAAGGCGCTTGCGGCGTTCGGAAATCCTTACATCGTGGCGGTGGACGCGTGTCTCGGCAGGCTTGAGAACGTGGGGACCATCACCGCAAACAGGGGGCCTCTCAGGCCCGGCACGGGCGTGAGCAAGACTTTGCCCCAGGTGGGGCACGCTCACATCACCGGCATCGTAAACGTGGGAGGGTACATGGAATACATGGTCCTGCAGAACACCAGGCTCCACCTGGTGATAAGAATGGCTGAGGTGATCGGAACCGCGCTTGCGTCAGCCGCGCGCGATCTGCTGGGGGCGTCTCCCGCTCTCGAAATAGCGCACGGCGTCGCCGCGACCAGATGGGACTCGCGCACCTGAGGCAAGGGAAGGCTGCGGCGACCGATGCCGGCCACGTCTGAACGCTCAGAGAAGCTCCAAGCGCTCTTCGAGCGTTCTCAGTACTTCATCTGGCCGTCTCCCGGTTACATCGAGGACAGGCACCTCTGTGTCGATGGCTGAGATGCCTGAATGGTCCCGATCCATCCCGGAGATCAGCACTGCGTCGGCGATGTCGAGGCCTTCTTCGAGGCTCACAACCTCGTAGCCTTCTTCCTCGAGCATGTCGCGATAGTTGGACAGACTGTCGGAAACCGCTATGATCCCTTTCATTCCGGGTTCACCTCGGGTGACGAGTGAGCGCGCGGGCGATTTCCTGTTTCAGCAACGCGCCGCCTTCGGCTGGGGAAAGCTGGGCGCTCGCGCGCCGTTACTTATCATCCCCCGCTCCTTTGGGAGCTATTCGGGTCGCCCTGGAGAGCTGCCGTTAGGGAAGCCGGCGTCTGGAGGTTTCGGTGAGCGCATGAAGGCGCGGCCTTCGGCGAGGATGGCTTGGACCTCTTCGTCGGTCACCTGCGAAAAGTCCTCGTAGAACTGGCCCACGGCGAAGAAGTGAGTGGGCGTGGATAGCACCACGACGTCATCCGCTTCGGCCTCGAGCTTTGCAATGGAGTCGCGGGGCGCCACGGGAACGGCGGCCGCGAGCCTCGCTGGACCTTCCTGCCTCACGCCGCGCAGCGCGGCGAGCATGGTGTAGCCGGTGGCTATCCCGTCGTCTACCACGATCACCGTCCTGCCCTTGACGCGCGGCGCTGGCCGCCCCCCTCGGTAAAGCAGGGACCTGCGGTGGATCTCCGCCCGCTCGCGCGCCGCTGCCTCGCGGATGTATTCCTCGGGGACCCCAAGGACGCGGACGAGCCCCTCGTTGAGGATGACGGCCCCGTTTCCTGAGACGGCGCCTATCGCGAGCTCGGGGTCGCCGGGCGCGCCTATCTTGCGCGTAATCACCACGTCGAGCTCGGCATGGAGCTGACGGGCGATCTTCGCTCCCACCGGCACCCCGCCTCGGGGCAACGCCAGCACGAGAACGTCACGGTCGCCGTATCGCGCGAGCTCTTTGGCAAGGAGTTGCCCTGCGTGGGTGCGGTCCTCGAAGATCATTCCCCGGCATCCTCCGGTTCTCCGGCCCCCTCCGGGAGCGCGGGCGGGGAGACCTTGCCCGTAAGGAGCTTGCCCTGTGGTTCAGCGGTGATCATCTCGCACGCTCCCTTGAAGATGGCCCCGTCCTCTATGGCGAGGATCGCGGTCTTGACGTCGCCGTACAGCTTCCCCGTGGGAAGGAGTTCCAGCCTTCCTTCGGCGTGGACGTCACCCTGGACCTCACCTGCTATGGTGACGTTGCGTGCGTGTATCGACGCGACGAGCCGGCCCGGCTCGCCGATGACGACGTCGCCGTCGGCTTCTATCTCGCCGTCAATGGAACCGTCTACTCGTATGGTGCCCGATGCTTGGACCCTGCCGCTCACTCGGGTTTCCTTGCCGATGATGGTATCCACCTTCCGTGGCTGGGCCGGCTCACTGGAGCGCTTGCCAAACATGGCAGTCTTGCCTCCTTTGTAAAGGGATCATCGATACGGCATATGCTGAACGGTCCTCGGGAGGTCACCGTCCGGTCGGCCCCTTCGTGCGCGCCATGGGAGCCGCCCCGCGCCCGCGCAAACGCGCGGCTCTCGAGACATCCCGACAGGGAGCACGGGCAGAGGAACTGTGCCCAGAAGGCGATGCCTGCGAACCTACACTCTTGCACTGTGCCTCTAACAAGCCGGGAAAGGTCGCGCTCGCTGAAGAGAGGTTCGGAGCTGTGGCCGTCTGCCCGATGGGTCGGGACCCAACGTTACATGTAGTTCCGCGGATTCGCAGGCTTGCCGGAGACGCGTACCTCATAATGGACGTGTGAACCGGTGCTGGTGCCAGTGCTTCCAACATACGCTATGACCTGCCCGCGCTTCACTCGCTGCCCCGCGCGGACAACGTTCCGCGAGTTGTGAGCGTACACGGTCTGGAACCCGTACCCGTGATCTATTATGACCATGAGGCCGTAGCCTGCCTGCGTCCCCGCGAACCGGACGGTGCCGTCCGCGGTCGCCCTGATGGGAGTGCCTACTGGCGCCGCGATGTCGATGCCGTCATGGGACTGGACGTTTCTGGTGATCGGGTGGCGGCGCCTCCCGAAGCTTGAAGTGATCCTTCCCCTCGCAGGCCATCCATCCGGGGTATGGTCGAGCTTGTCTCTATAGGATATCGCGGACCGGCGAAGCGAGGAGAGGTCCGCGGCCATGTCATCCGCAGCACGCGCGAGGTCCGTGAGACGCGAGTCGGTTTCGACTGCGAGCTGCCCGAGCGCGGCCGCTGGGTCCGGCTCAGGTTCGGCCCCCCGGTCTTCCCCGGGCGTTCCACCTCGCTGATAATCCCCCCGGCTCGCCAAGGTCGTGGTACTAGTCGTGGTGCTCGACACTTTCTTCCCTTTTATTATGCTCGTGATCTCTTTGCTCAGCGCGTCGAGACGTGCAAGTTCCTTTTCGAGCTCGGCCGTCCTTCGCGCAAAGGTCTCCAGCTGTTTCTTGTTGTCAGCGTTGATCCGCTCGAGCTCCGCGTTTTTCTTCGTCAGCTCCTCGATGTGGGCATCCTTCACCACCTGGTCGTGGTAAAACCGCGCGACCGTCGCGGTCATACCAAAATAGGATAGCACCAAAAAGGCGATGACCGCTACAGCGACCGCGGAACCCATGTACACAAGGAGAAGCGGGATGCTGACGCTTCGGATGGTGCCATCTGTCGCAGGTATGGCCATGATAGTGAGCGCGCCGCGGCGACGTCTTGCGAACCTGCGCCTGAGCACCTTGCGCCACATCATGGTTCTCCCCTTCCAGGTGATAATCACGCCCGTCACTCTGCCGCTGGTTCTCTTGGGAAGCACGCGCGCCCCGATCCGAAACAAAGGCTGGTCCACTAATGAAGTATATGAAGATCTGCCGGAAATATGATGGAGCAGGTACTATTCGCCAGAATACACAGAGCGACCCAAAAGGCAGGTCTAATCTTCGACGCCGGTGCCGGATTTCCTGCCTGGAGTGGTGAGAATGCGCCGGGATTTTTGCGGAGCCGTGCCGGGTCTCCGCCCGGGCGGCGCGGCTGCCCGGGCGCGCCGCCCGGACCTCAGCAGTAGCCGCAGCCCTCGTCTTCTACGTAGCGAGCATGGGCGGGTAATCTGGCCGCGCCCACCGCCGAGATTCCGCCGGATAGCGCCGGGCCGCCGTTTGCATTGGGTCCATGCCTGTAAGGGCGCGTTCATCGGGTGCGGTTGGCGTTACCGCTTGCCGCGAAGAGCCTCGTCCACGGCTTTTTGCTCCTCAGACGTTAGTGCATAGGTTGACGAGCCACGTTCCACCGGTTTCGCGTACACGCGTGACTCATCCCGTCCGTACAAGCTACTCAGCACGACGCCATCCCCTGCGCCATCCAACACGGCCAGCGCGAAGCTCTGATCCCCGCCGATGTCTTGAAAGGCGTTGAACCTCACGATGCCCAACCCTTGCAGGTGCCGGCGCGACGCATGATGCATGTCCTCTACGAACTTCCTGAGGTCCTCGAGGTCCCCCTCCAGCTGTCTCGTGCGCCTCACGCAGTCCTCTATGATACCTTCCAAGCTTTCCCCCGAAGAACCCTGAACGAGCGCCCGGTATCTCCGCAACAGTCGCCCCAGCCGCCAGTCCAGCACCACCAGCGCCACGGTACCTGCCGCCAGAAGGACAATCAGGACGAGCGTCACCGCCTCCAGGTGGGTGGAAATCAGATCCTCAACTAAAGAGAGTATTCCCACACGTTCCCCTCCTCCCAACCCGGTTCTCTACATTCGACAGGAATGGGAGCTTTCCTGCTCCAAGCTGCTACGACCCAAGAAGCGCTTCTTGTCCGCGCCTCTTCGCGCGAGGAGCTCGCTCGTGCACCTTCACTCCTGGGGGAGGGGGCACAGCCCACCACGACATGCCAGTCCCGCTGCACGCGCGCCTCGCCTGCGGTCGGGCGCGAACCGTGACCAGACCGTCGACGAGTATTTCCCGGGAAATACCCCGCCCCCGAAGAGCGCGGCTGGGTCCCCGCACTGCGTCAGTCGCATGACGGTCATTCCGCCCTTGCCACGCCTATGTGAGGGTGCCTTAGCCGTGGCCGGATCTCCATCGGTTGCCGAGTTGCCGGTGATTGTACGAGGGGTGTCGAAATCCGGCCGCTGGCCTTACGGGCCGGATTTTGCCAAGGCGCCCCGCTTGGTGCGCCGCCCCCGAGCGCAACACCGGCAACGCTTCCCAAGACTCGGAAGCATTTCTGCATCCCCCACTCAGTTGTGGAAGGCTCCTTCCATGGCATCACTTGCCCCGAGGAGCGTCAGGTTGCGGCGGCCACGCCCGGCGAGCGGGCCAGGGGGCCTCTCCATCGTGGGGCCCTCGGAAAAGAGCGGCTCAGAGGTGCCCTTCTTCAGCCGCGGCGCCGGTTCCCGGTGGCCCGCGCTAGTGCCCGCGCAACCTGAACACGGGCTGCCCCCGACGCGCGGGACCCGTCTCGATAGAGAAAAAAGGGGGGAGGGGGGCGGGTTCCAACGAAAATGTTCCACGTGGAACATTTTCAATCGACACCCGGGGGAGTCGATACGACTATTCCGAACGCCCGTTCGGGCGAGTGAGGCGCCAGCCTTTTGCAGTCCGCCCGTCCCCAGCCTGCCCGCGAGCCCTCCCCGTGTTTTCTGTACCCACGTAGCAGCCTGCAGTTCGGCCGCGCCCTGATCAAACGCCCCCTGATCGAGGGCGCTTAGAACAGGGGCCCTGTGCCCTCCATGCGGCTGGCCGGGTTCCCGCCCCCGCTGCGCGATCCTCATGGCGCGCCGCCCGACGGCTGCGCTTCGTGCCACTTTCGCGCCTTCCGTCCTGTCCGCCGCGGACGGTGCGGGCCTCGCCATCGCCGCGTGCGCTGCGGCGCAAGGCCGCATTGCCGCCAGCCGCCCGCGTGCTCCCACCTCGCACCGCCTGCCTTGCGGCAAGCGCCCCGGCCCAAAGAGCCCCGTCGAGGCACATACAGGTCCTAAGTATGAGATCATTAGTTTTTAGTTTTCTCTCGTTTTCCGAGGTCCTAGTTGCCGGTCATTGCACGAGGGGTGCCAAAATCCGGCCACTTGTCAGACGGGCCGGATTATGGCGAAGCGCGCCCCGCTTGGGGCGCCGTCCCCGAGTGCAGCACCGGCAACCCTGCATGGCGCGTGTACTTCCTGGAACCGGCAATTACTTATAGCGATCCACTTAGGAAGTAAAGAGCCGGGCGCGCTCCAGACCGTCGCCGCGCCCGGCCACCAAGCCAAGCCTCTCCCTCGCCTTCGTGCTTCGACCAGCACCCATCCCTGGCCACCGCACGCGGGCCACGCGGGGTCGCGCAAGGCTCCGCTCACAACACTAGGGCGAGTATCCTCTCGAGATCATCGTCGCTGTAGTATTCTATCTCGATCTTGCCCTTCTTCTTTCCGGGTATGATCCTCACCTGCGTCCCGAATGCCCGTCTCAGTCTCTCCTCAAGCGAAGCTATCTCCGGATCCTTCGGACGCTCCTCCTTCTTTTCCCTCCCACCGATCCCGCCGGCCGCGAGCACCCGGCGCACCAGGTCCTCCGTCTCGCGCACGGAGAGCTCCTGTCGAACCACGTGCCTGCACGTTTCCACCTGCAACGCCGGGTCTTGGATAGCCAGGAGGGCCCTCGCGTGCCCCATGGAGATTGTTCCACGTGAAACAACTTCCTGCACTTCCGGCTGGAGATTGAGAAGCCGCAGCGTGTTCGCGATGGACGGCCTGCTCCGTCCGAGAACTCCTGCCAGCTCCTCTTGGCTCATCCCGAAGTCCTCGACCAACCGCCGGTAGGACTCGGCCTCCTCCATCGGATTCAGGTCTTCCCGTTGCAGATTCTCGATCAGCGCAACCTGGATCATCTCCGAGTCGTCCAGGTCGGCCACCACCGCGGGGACTTCCGCGAGCCCGGCCATGCGAGCTGCTAAGAGGCGCCGCTGACCCACCACGAGCTGGTATCCCTCGTCCACCTTCCGCACCACCAAAGGTTGCACGATCCCGTGGGCTTTGATGGACTCCGCGAGCTCCGCAAGCTTCGCGTCGTCAAAGCGCTTCCTCGGCTGATACGGGTTGGGCTGGATCCGATCTATCGGCAGTTCCCGAACTCTCTCGGAGTCTTCGGGCTGCATGTCCGGAATGAGCGCGCTCAGCCCCTTACCCAGCCCCTTCCTAGGCACTGGCCATCACTTCCTTCGCCAGTTGTCTGTATGCCTCCGCGCCCTTCGACCTATCATCATACAGGATGATCGGCTTCCCATAACTCGGGGCCTCGCTGAGGCGGATGTTCCTCGGAATCACCGTCGCGTACACCTTCTCTTTGAAGAACCCTCTGACCTCGTCTATCACTTGTTGAGACAGATTCGTGCGGGGGTCGTACATGGTGAGGACCACGCCCTCTAGCTTCAACGCCGGGTTCAGGTGCTTCTGGACAAGCTGGATAGTATTCAGCAATTGGCTTAGCCCCTCAAGCGCGTAGTACTCGCACTGGATCGGCACGATGACCGAGTCCGCCGCGGTGAGAGCGTTCAGCGTCAGAAGGCCTAGCGACGGCGGGCAGTCGATTATCACGTACCTGTACCTGTCCCGCACGCTCTCGAGCGCCCTCCGCAGCCTGACCTCGCGCGACATAGTGGACACGAGCTCGATCTCCGCTCCAGCCAACTGTATGCTCGCAGGCACCACCTTGAGGTCGGGGATGGCAGTTCCAAGGGTGAGGCTCTCCAACGGCTCGTCGTTGATGATAGCGTCGTACACGCAACGCTTGGTCGACCCCTTGTCTACGCCGACCCCGCTGCTCGCGTTGCCCTGCGGATCCACGTCCACGAGAAGGACGGGCATTCCCTGCACCGCGATGCACGCGCTGAGGTTCACCGCCGTCGTGCTCTTCCCGACTCCGCCCTTCTGGTTCACCACAGCCATCACTTTGCCCATGATCACACGCCCCCGCAGATGTTATGCCGGGAACCCTCACCCTCGACCCTCGCTGCCGCGCCTCCGCTGCCGCCCGCTGCCTCCGGCCGCGCCGCAGCCACGCACGGCCGCGCCCATCGTGTTCTCATCCTTCGGCGGCCTTCGGCCCTTGAGACTCGCCGCTCTCATCGCGCCCCGACTTGGCGATCCTGATCCTGAGCTCGAGGACGTCTCCGTCGTCCTTCTCCTCGAAGCCCACGCTCACGCCCGTCGCCTTGAGCTGCCGGACCACATCCCTCACAGAGTTCAGAAACACCCGTATATCTTTGAACGCGCGCACAGCTCCGGCTTCCTGTCCGCGCACCTTCCGTCTCACTCGTTTGCGCCGGATCTCCTTCAGCCTCTCATCGATGAGCGCCTCCGTCTGTCCCACGGTCAACCCCTGGGCGTGTATCCTCCGCAATACCATCGTCTGCTCTTGCTCGGAGGGAAGCCTGAGAAGCGCCCTCGCATGCCGCTCGGATATCATCTCACTCGCGAGCGCATCGAGCACCGGCTTCGGTAGCTTCAGCAACCTGAGCTTGTTCGCGATCGTGGACTGACTCTTGCCCACGCGCCTCGCGAGCTCCTGCTGCGTCAGCCCGAATTCGCCCAGCAGTTTCTGATAGCCCGTAGCCTCCTCCAACACGTTCAGGTCTTTCCGCTGGAGGTTCTCGACCAGCGAGACCTCGGCGCTCTCGCCCGGTGACATATCCCGCACGATAGCCGGCACCGTCTGGAGTCCCGCCATCCGGCAAGCCCGCAGCCGCCTCTCCCCCGCGATGACTTCGTACCTCTCGCCCAGCTGCCGCACTATCACGGGCTGAATCAGGCCGTGCTCCCTTATGGAGTCGGCCAGCTCCTTGAGGCTTTCCTCGTCGAAGGCTTCCCGCGGCTGATAGGGATTTGGCCCAATGAGGTCCAACGGGATCTCCCTCACTGTCTCCTTTGCGCCCGTCTCGCCTTTCCTGCGCAACCCTATGAGGCGCGCAAGCTCATCCTTCATTGCCGAGCCGCCTCTCCCCCAGAACCGGTAACATAGTATTTCGTCGCCGGGAACCCAGATCCTCCCCGCCAGTCCCTCAAGAACACCCCGCCGAACCGCGCCCGCTCCACGCCCGCCTCGCGGCTCTCGCCCTCAAGACCGCGCCCACGTTGCCCGCACGCACAGGCGGCGCCCGTCATCGCCGCGTGCGCCGCCCGTCTCAAGCCGCCGTCACCTCCGGCTTCCCTTGATGGGTCTCTTCTCCGGAATCCCCGGACGTCTCGGATAACAAGGGGGGGTTTCGGATTCCTTTCTCACCACCACGACGGTCCTTCCGCCATATCCGAAGGGCAGCGACACCGGCACGACGCGCTCCACCAGGCCTCCCATCGCCTCCACGGCGGCCGTCGACGCTTCCATCTCCTCGCGGGCGTCAGGCCCTTTCTGAGCCACGAACACACCCCCCACTCTCACGAGTGGCAAACATAGCTCCGCCAGAACCGCCATTTCCCCAACGGCCCGCGCGGTCGCCACGTCATACGATTCCCGGTGTGCCGGTGCTCGGCCCAGCCGCTCCGCACGATCCCACAATACTTCGACACCGTCGAGTCCCAGCACGGCCACGAGGTCCCTCAGGAAATCCGCCCTCTTCCGCGATGCCTCCACGAGCGCAAGGTTGATCCCGGTGCGGGCCACCTTCAGGACCACACCGGGGAAGCCTGCGCCGCTCCCCACATCCACCACTTTGCACCCTTCCGGCAGGTCAACGGCGAGAAGGCACGTTAGGGAATCGAGGAAATGCTTGACCGCCGCTTCCTCCTCGCCCTCAATCGAAGTGAGGTTCACCCGCCGGTTCCAGTCGGTTAGCACCCGGTAATGGCGCTCGAAAGCGCCGACAGCCCGGGAGTCGAGCCGTATCCCGAGCTCACTCGCACTGTGCTCCAAGACCTCCGCGAAACCCGACGCCGCCACCCCCTGTTCCCGACCGGCCCGCCATCGGCGCCTTCCGGCACCCTCCGCGCTCCGCCCGGCTGGAGGATCTTTCCACCCCGCCCGCGCCCGCCGAGGTCCGACACCGTCACGCGCCGCGCAGGCCGCCGATCGTCGCTCGACGCCGTCCGGATTCGACGTACGCGAGGAGCGCCATGATGTCCGCGGGCGACACCCCCGATATGCGCGCCGCCTGTCCTATCGACCGCGGACGGATCTCCGAGAGCTTTTCCCTGGCCTCTCGAGAAAGCCCCGCTATCACCCGGTAGTCAGTGTCCGGCGGCAGGAGCCGCGCCTCCAGACGCCTCGCCCGCTCTATCTGCGCCTTCTGCTTCCTTATATAACCCGCGTACTTCAGCTCTATTTCGACCACCTGCACGACGTCTTGCGGGAGCGCGGGCCTCCCCGCGTCCACTGCGGCCAGTTTGTCGTAAGTTACTTCGGGCCTCGCCAACAGGTCCGCGAGCGACGTCTCCGACTGGAGGGGCGCGGTGCCGATGGCCGCCAGCAGCCGCGCGGTCTTCGCGTCTCCCGGCACGACCGTCCGGCCCAGACGGCGGATCTCGTCTTGGATCATCCGCCGCCTCGCGAGGAACCTCTCGTACCGCTCCTCCGGGACCAGCCCCATCTGGTGCCCCTTTTCAGTGAGCCTCAAGTCCGCGTTGTCTTGCCTCAAAGTGAGACGGTACTCCGCGCGCGAGGTCATCATCCTGTACGGCTCGCACGTCCCCTTCGTCACCAAGTCATCGATGAGGACGCCGATGTACGCCTCCGACCGCTCCAGCACCAGCGGCCCCTTGCCACGGATCTTCAAGACCGCGTTGATCCCCGCTATAAGTCCCTGGCTCGCTGCCTCCTCATACCCCGACGTCCCGTTGATCTGCCCTGCGGCAAACAGCCCAGGGATCTTCTTGGTCTCCAGCGAGGGCAGGAGCTCCGTGGGAACGAGGCAATCATACTCTATGGCGTACCCGGGGCGGAGTATCTCGGCCCCTTCCAACCCAGGGACGCTGTGGACCATCTCTTCCTGGACGTCCGCCGGGAGGCTCGTGGACAGCCCTCCCAGGTACATGACGTCGCCGCCCCGCGTCTCGGGCTCCAGGAACACCTGGTGGCGCTCCCGGGCAGGAAACTGCACCACCTTCGTCTCGATGGATGGGCAGTAGCGGGGTCCGCGTCCGGTGATGGCCCCGGTATAGAGAGGTGCTCTGCCAAGGTTAGCCCGTATTATCTCGTGAGTCCGGGGGGTCGTGTACGTCAGCCAGCAAAGCTCCTGATTGGGATGGGTGCCTTCCGTCTCGAACGAGAAGCCGAACGGGAGCACCTCCCCATGCTGCTCCTGCATCTTTCCCACGTCCACGCTGTCCTTCCGGACCCTCGGAGACGTGCCCGTCTTGAACCTCGCGAGCCGCAGGCCCAGCGCGGCCAACGCCCGTCCGAGCTCTTGGGCGGCAGGCTGCCCCTGAGGCCCCGAGGGCCACGAGCGCTCACCCACATGGACCGTTCCTCCGAGATACGTGCCGGTCGCGATGATCACGGCCGCCGCCCGCAGGAGACCACGCTCGCGCGTCACCACGCCCGAAACGGCGCCGTCCGCACCCACCTCGATCCCGACGACGTGCGCCACCTCCACCGCCAGGTTCGGCTCGCGCCGGAGCACCTCGCGCATCCTCTCGCCGTACGCGGCCTTATCGGCCTGCGCTCGCAAGGAGCGCACGGCCGGCCCTTTCCCTGTGTTGAGCAACCTCATCTGAAGGTACGTCGCGTCTATGTTCCGGCCCATCTCGCCCCCAAGCGCGTCTATCTCGCGTACGAGCTGGGCCTTGCCGGGTCCCCCGATGGAGGGGTTGCATGGCATGGCGGCCACCGCATCCCAGCCGAGGGTCAGCAGAAGCACGCCTACACCCATGCGCGCGCACGCAAGCGCGGCCTCGCATCCGGCGTGGCCTCCCCCGACCACGATGACGTCCGCCTCACGTTCTTTCACCTCCGCTGACACCTCCTTTCCCCGGCTCACTTGCCCACGCAGAACTCGGAGAAGATCTTGTCCAGCACGTCGTCGGACGCCGACCGCCCCGTGATCTGATCGAGCCAGAACAGAGCCTCTCGCACGTCTATCGCCGCGAGGTCAACGGGCGCGCCTTGGTCTACCGCTCGAGCCGCGTCCTCCAGCGCCCCCGCGGCACGCTCCAAGGCGTCTTGCTGCCGCGCCGTCGCCATCACCGTCCCCTCGCTCACGCCAGCGACCGTGCCTACGGCAAGTCTCGCGACGGCCTCCTCGACATCCTCTATGCCGGTCCCGCATTTCGCGCTCACACGCACTATGGGCATTCCGTGCGCAAGCGAGACGATATCGCTCTCCGACACCTCGCACCCAAGATCGCTCTTGTTCAGAGCCACCACGCCGCCTTTTTCGCCTTTCTCGGCAGCCCGGCCCAGCACCCGGACATCGTCTTCGCGCAGCGGCTCGCTCCCGTCAACCACGACGATAACGAGGTCCGCCTCGGCGAGACGCTCCAGCGCGCGCTCGACCCCCAGGCGTTCCACCGGGTCGTCCGTGTCCCGCAGGCCCGCCGTGTCCACGAGCCTCACGGGCACGCCGCGTATGCTCGTCCAATCCTCCACAGCGTCGCGCGTCGTGCCAGGCACATCCGTCACGATCGCCCTCGCCCTCCCGAGGAGAGCGTTCAGGAGGCTAGACTTCCCGACGTTGGGCCGGCCAACGATGGCCACGCTCACGCCGTCCCTGTACACGCGCCCGCGCTGCGCCCTCGCCGCAAGGCCCCGCAGCCTCGAGACGCTCTCGCGTGCCGCGCCGGCGATCGCCGCACGCTCCGGCTCCTCAACGTCGTCCTCGGGGAAATCCACGACTACCTCGAGTTGGGCCAACAGCGCCACCACGTCCTCGCGGATAGACACCACCGACGAGGACAGCCCTCCTCTCAGGTTCGCCAGCGCCAGCCTCCGTGCGGAATCGGTGCGCGCGCGTATGACGTCGATGACCGCCTCCGCCTGCGCGAGGTCGATCCTTCCCGAAAGGAACGCGCGCCTCGTGAATTCGCCGGGCTCAGCTAGGCGCGCTCCGCATTTCAGCACCGCATCCAGCACGCGGGAAAGGGGCCCTGTCCCACCGTGACAACTGAACTCCACCACATCCTCGCGGGTGAAGCTGTGGGGCGCCGGCATCGCGCTTGCGAGAGCCTCGTCTATTTCCTCGCCCGTCTCAGGGTCCACCACAATGCCATACCTCAGCCCCCATGGCCTCAGCCCGCGACGCCGCTTTCCCGACGGGTCCCGGAACACCCTGGACGCGATCTCGAAAGCGCGCGGGCCGCTCACCCGCACGATCCCTATTCCGCCCTCGCCCAGAGCCGTCGATATGGCCGCTATGGTATCCTCGCTCGAAGCAACGCCACGTCCTTCCATATGCTCTCTTCCCCGCACGCTTTTTGCGCGTTTCTCCCGCGCCCGCCACGCGGCCTCGCCGTGGCCTCCCAATTCAACCTCCCAATTTAAAATGCGTGCCGCTACGACACGCATTCACACCAGAGGCTCGGTCCATCATCCATCCGCCTTCCATGACGCGGGCGCCCGCCCAGAGTCGCCTTCCGCGCCTCACGTGGCTTCTCCATCTTCCGCGCCCTCGTTCTTTACAGGAGCTATAACTACCCGCCTGTAGGGCTCCTCTCCTTCGCTGAACGACGTGACCCCGTGACAACCCTGAAGAGCCAGGTGGATTATGCGCCGCTCCATGGGGTTCATGGGCTCCAAGGTCGCACTGCGGCCCTCCCGACGCACCCGCTCTGCCACCGCCAGGGCCAGTCGCTCCAAAGACTTCGCCCTTTTCTCCCGGTAGCCCTCGGCGTCCACGATTATCCGGAGCCTTTCTTCATCTGCCGCGCCGCGCCCCCCGGAGGCCCGCGCGTAACGGCCCGCGACCAGGTTCACAAGGTACTGCACGGCATCAAGGGTGGCACCGCGTCTCCCGATGAGCCCGCCCAGGCCTTTCCCCTCCACATCGAGCCTGAGCACCCCATCCGCTTCCTGGGCGTTAACGGTCACACTTGTGAACCCCATATGCACGAGCAATTCCTTTAAGAATCCGACGGCCTTTCCAGTGACATCAACCGTGCCAACCGTGCCCGCCTTGGCCGTCTCCTTGGCCGTCACCTTGACCCGTGCTGGCCTCTGGCCTACCAGCCCAAGGATGCCCCTCGCGGGCTCTTCGAGCACTTGAACCTCCACCTCGTCGCGCATCAGGCCTAGCGCCTTGAGGGCCTCCTGGACCGCCTCGTCAACCGTCCGGCCGGTCTTTTCAACGCTTTGTGCCATGCCCGGATTCCCCCTCCGCTTCCTGAGGCTGCGATGAAACAGCCTTCGGAACGCTGCCTTTCCTGGGGCGCGTCACCGTCTCGACAACAAGCCCCGTCCGCGCAACTTGTTTTCCCATCCACCATTGCTGGACTGCGGCGAGAAGCGTGGTGATCACCCAGTAGAGAGTGACACCCGCAGGGAAGCTTAGACTGATCCAAATGATGAAGGCTGGCATTATAAGGTTCATCATTTTCTGGCTTGGATCCGTGCTTATCATCACCGACTGAAGGTATGTCGCCACCCCGGCGAGCACCGCGAGCGCCACGTCAGGCTTCCCAAGGTTCGGCATCCAAAGGAACCGCTGTTCGAATGGGTAGCTCCTGAGCGCGGTGAAAAGGGCCCAAATGATCGGCAGCTGGATCAGCGTCGGCCAGCAGCCACCGAGAGGGTTCACCTTGTGCTCACGGTAGAGCTCCATCATCCTCTTCTGCATTTCCTCGGGCTGCGCCTTGTACTTGTCCTGTATCTCTTTGACTTTGGGTTGGAGGAGCTTCATCTCCTCCATGGCCTTGGTCTGCTTGACCGTAAGCGGGTACGTGACCAATCTCAAGAGGACGGTCAAGGCAATGATAGCGAGCCCGTCGCTACCTGTCACATCCCGGAGGAAATGGACTATGGAGTTGATAATGCTTGTGAGAGTCAATACACGCACCCTCCCGTCGCTTCTCCATCCCCGTTTCGCTTACGGAACCGGGTCGTACCCTCCGGGATGGAACGGATGGCACTTTACGATCCGCCTCGCGGCAAGATAGCCGCCTTTGAGTACCCCATACTTCTGTACGGCCTCGTACGCGTACGCCGAGCAGCTGGGGTAGAACCTGCACGTGGGCCTCGCTTTCAGCCTCGACAGCCACTTTCTGTAAACCCAGATACATAGGAGAGCAACATCCCTGGCTCCCCGGGACACAATCAACCTACTGCGCGCCCACGCGCTACGCCAGGCTGCTCCCCCTTTCATCTGGATCCCGACCTCTTTCACTTTTCATCGTCGCCCTTTCGCAAGGCCCCGCATGCCGAAAGGAGCCCGAGAAGCTCCTCTTTCACTTCCTGAAAAGAGGCGGTCTTCGCTTTCGACCTGAGTAGCAATACAAGGTCCAGGCCATCCCGAAGTGCCGCCTCGCTGGTCCGATAGGCTTCCTTCACGATCCTCTTCAGGCGGTTTCTCTCAACCGCTCCGCCAAGACGCTTGCTTACGGCGACCCCGACGCGGTTGAACGGCAGGCCGTTTTCCAAGTAGTACACCACAACCCGCCTGCCCGGAAGGGACTTCCCTTGCTCGAAAACCCTCGTGAAGTCACTGCCCTTGCGCAGCCGCTCGCTTCTCGGCATTCACCGCACCCCACAGGCCTCACGGCGCGCCCATTTCACCTCACGCGGACAGCCGCTTTCTCCCCTTGGCACGCCTCCTTTTCAGCACAAGGCGCCCGCCCCGCGTCGACATTCTCTTCATGAAACCGTGCACCTTGCTCCGGTGCCTCACATTAGGCTGATAAGTTCGCTTCATGATAACCGCGCGCCTCCTGTGTCTCGTCCGTTCCATGGCGCGTGTACGCCAGCCAAATTATAGCCAACGCCTTCCTGCATGTCAAGTGTGCCAGCACGCACCCGCACCGGCACCGAGCAGCGTCACCCTGAATACGCCAAGACAGCCACCCCAACCCCGTTCTCCCGACTTTGGCACCATGGTCCGCCTCATTCCTCCCCTTCTCACCGCCTCGCTCACGACCTCCCGATCCTTTCCCTCCCTCCGCCTCCCTCCAGTGCCCCCGGCAACCCGTCCCTTTCATCCCAATACTCCCTCACGCTCCCCCGCGCTTTCCCACGCCCTCCCCCTCGCCTTTCCCCTCGCCCCATCGCCCCTTGCTACCCTGGAAAAGCTCTGCTAATATGATTTCGGAGGCTTTTCCATGCTTTCCACGCCGCCTAGTCAGAAGTATAGAGTTCCCAGTTTCCCACAGACTTATTCACAGCCTGTGGATAACTCTGTGGGTAACCTGTTGATGTTTCCGATCACGGCGGCACAAGCCTTTCGACGTTTTCCGGAATCACCTGTGGATATCACCAACGGCCAGCTAGACGGCATTTCGATACTGGAAACCCCGCTCTGGCCTCTGCGCGCGTTATCCACAGTTTTTGTGGATAACTTGTGGACAACCTATGGATTTCCTGTGCACGTTCCTTTCCCCCAGGGTTTTTCACAGCTGTGGAAAACTCTGTGGAAAACTCCGGCTGAAAGGCGGGCCGCAGACACTATGCCAGGCGTCTTTTCATGGCTTTTCCGCAAGGGCTCTCAGACCCACCCCCTTCAGCCTTCCTCGCCGGGCGACCATCTCACCCAGCGGAAGAGGCAGTGGGAGCGCGAGGTGCGCATAGCCGTGTACGACTCACTGAGCACGGTCCCGAGGATCGTCGATGTGCGCGGGAGAGACTGCTCCGAACTCCTGAACGAGCTCGCCTCGAAGACATATTCGTTCGCCCATGAAAAGGGGGGGCAGCTCCCTTACGTCGCCATCAAGGAGATCGTCGAAAACCTCCTTCACGCGGACTTTCAGGACGCCGTGATAAGCATCTTGCCGGACGGAAACACTATCAGGGTGTCGGACCAGGGGCCTGGAATACTTGAAAAGGAGAAGGCGTTTCTTCCTGGTTTCACCACAGCGACCACCGAGATGCGGAAGATAATCCGCGGCGTGGGCTCCGGCCTGCCCATCGTCCGCGACTCCATGCGTGCCATCGGGGGTTTCGTGTCGATCGAGGACAACCTGAAGCGCGGGTGCGTGGTAACCCTTTCGTCCATTTCAAGGCCGGCCGAGCCCGTGCCCAGCGCTTCCGAAAAGCCTTCCACCGTGGAAAAGGCCGTTGAACCCCGCTCGCGCGAGGTCCACCCGGAGCCTTCCGCGGTGCCGCGCAAGGGTACGGTTGACGAGGGGTTTGGTGTTTCGGATACACGCGACGAGAAAGGGCTTTTTGAAACGCTCGATGCGCTTCTTTCAGACCGGCAGAAAAGGGTTTTCCGGGTGCTGGCTGAAAAGGGCGAGGCGGGGCCCTCCACCATCGTGAAAGAGCTCGATATAAGCCTTAGCACGGCCTACCGTGATCTCGTTTCCCTCGAGGAGCACGGGCTTATCGAGCCCGCTGATGGAAGCGGGAAGCGCCGTCTTACGGCACGAGGCATGACGTACCTTGCTCGCCTTGCGAGATGAGTCGCGGGGGACATTGGGTGGGCCTTCTTTCGGGAGGTAAGGAGCTATGGTTGAAAGCGCGAATACACTCTGGGCGAAGGTGCTCGAGGTAATGCAGGGTCAGGTACCGAAGCCCAGTTTCGAGACGTGGCTCCGGGGCACCGAGGGGATCGGGATGAACGGGAACACGCTCGTAGTGAGGACTCTTCACGACATAGGCAGGAAGTTCTTGAGCGACAACTACCGCGAGCCCATCCGCCGCACGCTGAGAGCCCTCACGAACGAGGATCTCGATGTGTCCTTCGTGTGCTCCGTGCCGTCCGAACGACCGGAGGAGTTTGCCGGAGACGAGGCGGGCCACCCGGGGTCCCTGATGAACGACGAGCTTTACACGACACGCCTGAATCCGAAGTACACGTTCGAGACGTTCGTGGTCGGAAACAGCAACCGCTTCGCCCACGCCGCCTGCCTCGCGGTGGCCGAGGCGCCCGGCCGGGCGTACAACCCGCTGTTCATCTATGGAGGCGTCGGCCTGGGGAAGACCCATCTCATGCAGGCCATCGGCCATTTCGTGCTCCAGCACAGCCCGTCCACACGGGTGGTTTACGCGCCTTGCGAGAAGTTCACGAACGACCTCATCAACGCGATTCGCGACGACAAGACTGTGGAATTCCGGGAGAGATATCGGAACGTCGACGTCCTTCTCATCGACGACGTACAGTTTCTGGCCCAAAAGGAGCGCACGCAGGAGGAGTTCTTCCACACTTTCAATACCCTGCACGAGGCGGGCAAGCAGATCGTCATCTCCAGCGACCGTCCCCCAAAAGAGATCCCCACCCTTGAAGACAGGCTCAGGTCGAGGTTCGAGTGGGGGCTCATTTCCGACATCCAGGCGCCTGACCTCGAAACGCGTATAGCAATCCTCAAGAAGAAGGCCCAGCTCGAGCAGCTCGACATGCCGCTCGAAGTGCTGGCGTACATCGCAAACCAGATCCGGTCCAACATCCGCGAGCTGGAAGGCGCCCTCACCCGGGTGGCCGCGCATTGTTCCATACACAACAAGCCTGTCACCGTTGCCACCGCGGCGGAGTGTCTCAAAGACATGATCCCGTCTCAAAAGCCGAAGCAGGTCTCGATTTACCACATCCAGCAGGCGGTCGCCGAGTTCTACCAGATCCCTCCGGATGAGATGAAAGCGAAGAAGAGAACCAGGACGATCTCCTACCCGCGCCAGGTCGCGATGTACCTCTGCCGGGAGCTCACTGAGGAGTCCCTTCCGACGATCGGCGTTGCGTTCGGCGGCAGGGACCACACCACGGTCCTCCATGCCTGCTCGAAGATACGCGCGGATATGGAGGAGGACGAGGCCCTCGCCGGCGCCATCCGGACCATCATCGCCCGCTTGAAGGAGATGACCTGACCTTGACATCCATCCGTGCCAGGGGCACCGCGCAGGGGCGAGCCTCCTGTGGGTATCTTGTGGATAAGCGGTTCATAGCCTGTGGAGTCAGTGTGGGTAATGTGTCGAATCGCCGCGACCTGTGTATAATGTGGACAGGCCGTGACGAAAATCCACAGGTTTGTCCACATCGACACTTCACGTCCCACAAGGCGCCCCTGGGCTTATCCACAAATCCACAGGCCCTACTACTAGTACTAAAAAACTGTACATGTACTAGGCAGGAGATCCGGAGTACGGTCCTGTGGAAAAGCTCGCGATACGATCGTGCTCCCACATTTAGAACAGCGTAAGTCTTCATTCCGAAGTCCGAGAATGAGAGGGGGACCTGAGAAGCGTGGATAGCCTTGAAACAATGGGCCAGTCAACTATCGAAACGGCAGGTTCCGAAGCCGGAAGGCCGGCCGAATACCCAATTCGCCTTTCGTGTGACCGGGACGATTTGGCCGCAGGTGTCGCCACGGTGCAGCGCGCCGTGTCCGCCCGGACCACCTTGCCCATACTCTCGGGCGTGCTCATGGAGACCACACCTGAAGGCCTTCGTCTCGTAGGGACCGACCTCGAGCTTTCCGTGGAGACGTACATGCCTGTCAGCATGACATCTGGGGCCGCGATGGTGCTCCCAGCCCGCTATTTGGGAGAAATAGTGAAACGCCTTCCCGACAGGGAGGTCACGATCGATTTCGACCCAGGGAAGCGGGTTGCGACGATTTCCAGCGGGAAAGCCGTGTACAGCATTAACTCCATGGACCCTGCAGAGTTTCCCCTCTTTCCTCAGGTCGAGGGGGACGTATGCTGGAGCGTTCCGGGAAAGGATCTTGCGGAGTTCGTGAGGCAAACGTCGTTCGCTGCGGCCGTGGACGAGAACCGTCCCTTCCTAACGGGCGTGCTCGTGTCGCTGGGGGCGGGCGAGGCGAGGCTGGTTGCGACGGACACCTTCAGGCTTGCCCTCCGCAAAGTGGGGCTGGACGGTGGGCAGGCCAGCCCGGGTTACGCTGAACGCGGCACGGTCCAGATGATCGTCCCTGCAAGGGCCTTCGGCGAGGTCGGGAGGATCGTCCAGGGCGAGGCCGCGCAGGTGGAGGTGCATGCCTCCGCGAACCAGGTGGCTTTCAGGTGCCGCAAGACGACCATCGTGAGCCGGCTCATCGACGGCCAATTCCCCAACTACGAGCGGGTGATTCCCAAGGCTTGGAGGAGCCGTGTGTTGGTGAAGAGGGCGAGCCTTTTGGAAGCGGTCGAACGCGTCGCCGTCCTCGGGAAGGACGAATTCGGCACGGTCAAGCTAGGGTATGGGGGAGAGACCCTCACCATCAGCGCCAACGCGCCCGAGGTAGGCACGGCCTTCGAGGAGATAGCGGTGTCGATGAACGAGGGCGAGGCGGGCGAGACAGCCCTCCGCGCGCGCTACCTCCTGGACGTGCTGCGCGCCGTGAGCGACGACGAGCTCGTCCTCGAGGTCACGGGGCCGGTGAGCCCCGTTGTGGTGAAGCAACCGGGGGAGGCCGGCACTGACTACTTGTGCCTCATAATGCCGGTGACGGTGAACGCATGACAGGCGCGGAAAAGCCGGTGAAAGTCCGTATTTCTGGCGACGTCATCAGGCTCGACCAGTTTCTGAAGTGGGCCGGCGTAGCCCCGACCGGGGGCCAAGCCAAGGCCTTGGTCCAAGAGGGCTGCGTTTGCGTGAACGGCGAGCGGGAGCTGCGGCGCGGAAGGAGGCTCCGCCCCGGTGACGTCGTTGCCGTGACGCTCGTGGGGAGTGACGGGGGCATCGAAGGCAGGCGGGGACGCCCGGTGAAAGCCTTCGAGGTTGCGGGCGCGGGGGAGGGCAGCGATGGTCCTTGAGAGGCTGAAGCTCAGGCATTTCAGGAATTACGTCTCGGCCGACCTCGAGCTATTTCCTGGGAAAAACGTCCTGTCGGGCGACAACGGGCAGGGCAAGACCAACGTCCTGGAGGCCGTGCATCTCTGCGGCACCGGGTCGTCTTACCGGACTGTGCGCGACGCCGACCTCATCACCTGGGGCGAGAGCGGCTTCTACACGGCGTGTCGCTTCATCCGGAGAAAAGAGCCCCTCGTGGTGGAAGTAGGCTGCACGCGCGAGGGCGGCAAGACCATAAAGATAAACGGCGTTCCCCAGGAATCGGCATTTGAAAACATCTGCGCCGCCAACGTCGTCGTGTTCGGCCCGGATGACCTGCGAATGATCAAGGGGGCTCCGATGGAAAGGCGCCGGTTCCTCGACACGGAGATCGGCGCCGTAAGCGAGTCGTACCGCAGGGACCTCTCCGCGTACCGCAGGATCCTCGCGCAGAGAAACGCTTATCTCAAGGACAGGCGCTACGACTCTCCGCCCGCCGGCAGGCCTGACCCCGCCTTGGACGTTTGGGACGAGCAGCTCGCCGCCACGGGCGCCCGCGTTATGGTGAAGAGGGCCGAGGCGATAAGGAAGCTTTCGGTGCTCGCCAAGGTCGCCCATCGCCACATATCGCCGAACGGCACCCTCGAGATGGTGTACCGGCCGTCGGTGTTCGTGAACGTGGGAGCTGCCGGGAAAACGCGCGGCGACGACGGAGAGACGGCGCGCAGGTGGGAGGAGGCTTTCAGGCGCGAGCTCGAGAAGGCCCGTTCCGAGGAACTAGCGAGAGGCGTCACGCTCGTGGGCCCTCACCGTGATGAGCTGGCTTTCGTCGTCGACGGCGTGGACATGAGGGTCTTCGGCTCGCAGGGCCAGCAGCGCTCGGTGCTGCTTGCGGTAAGGCTGGGCGAGCTTGAATTCGTCAGGAGCGAGATCGGGGAGGACGCTATCTTACTGCTGGATGACGTCTCCAGCGAGCTAGACCCGGGAAAGAGGCAACGGCTCTGGGAGTATCTCAATGACCGCGTCCAGACCATCGTCACGACTACCGACGAGAAGTTGCTGGGAGACACGGGGGGGCCGCTCAAGCGCTTCCGGGTGGAGGCGGGACGGGTGGAAGAGGTGAGCTGAAGTGGTTCGGCTGCGGCAGGCGCTTGATGGAGGCCTGAAGCGCCTCGGTATCATGAGACAGGTGAGGAGAGCGCGGGCCGTCGATATTTGGACGGAGGTCGTGGGGCCGGCGGCGGCTCAGGCGTCAAGAGCCCTGAGTTGCAGGGACGGCGTTCTCTTCGTGGCCGTGAAGAGCTCGGTCTGGGCGAACGAGCTCTCTCTCTTGAAGGCGGACATCATCAAGAAGCTCAACCGACAGCTCGGACGCGGCACGATCGTGGACATCCGTTTTCAAGCCAGGAGCCTGGGAAGGGACGGACGTTCCAGCGGGAACGCGGCCGGGTGCGAGGCGAGCGGGGGCAGCGGGTCGAGCGCGGGCGCGTTGGGCCGCCGGCGCGGGTCCGGCGAGTCTGCGGCGGACGTGCTCAGCTGCGCCGAGATGAAAGAGATCGACGCTCTCTCGGCGGTGATCGCCGACCCTCAAGTAAGGGCGGCCTTCACCCGCGCCGCGGTGGCGGCCCGGGTCGGGGTGCGCGAAAACCTCGGCCCCGGCGAACGCGGAGTGAGTTAGGGACCCGGGACATCGAACGAGCCGAGGC
>JBLNCC010000124.1:0-85197 GCA_050260395.1 Betaproteobacteria bacterium | reverse complement strand
AAGACGTCGGTATGGCGTTCGCGGAATCGCTCGGGAATCTCGGTTCGTTGATAACGGCGTTCCAGCAGGGCTTCAAGTCCTCGGGGGGCGACCCAATCGCGGCAGCATTACAAGTGTGGCTTGAGCTTGTCAAGCAGTCGAAGACCTTCGCGGCGCTCCTGAACGTCATTAACCCTCTGATCCAGGCTCTCGCGGACATGGTGGGGGCGGTCCTGGAGCCGTTGATACCCCTGGTTCAGGTGCTCTCGAAGATACTTATCCCGGTATTCCAGGCGGTCGGCAAGGTATTCGCCTGGGCCGCCGATGTCGTGGTAAGCACCTGGAATGCGATAGCAAACGTGATCAATGGCATACTAGGCTGGCTCGGCGTAAACATTCCCACGATCTCGCCGACCTGGAGGGAAGAGGTAGGCCTGACGAACTCCCAGGAAAGCGAGAGCGGCAGCGGGGGCGGCAAGCAGGGCACTCAGATTTCGGAGATCACCGGACCTACTCGGGATCTGCTGGTCGAGACGTTGCGGCCGCTCACGGTACTGGACAGCCTGCCGGTGTATGCAATGGCTATCGAGAAAGCCATCTATGAGATGAGGGACGCGTTTCTCGCCTTCGTTGGCGTCAAGGCCGCTGCTGAAGCCGGGGCTGCTGCGGTGGTCAACGAGTACCACATCAGCACGATCAATATCTACGCTCAGGACAAGAAAGACTTCGACGCGCTCATGGCCTCGCTGTCCAGGCGGGCCGAGCTGGCTGTGCTGGGGAGTGGTGCGTAGTGCGGGTCAGGCTTGTCAACGCAGACGGTGAGGAGATGCTCCTCCCGGAAGAGCTGGCAGTTCAGGGATGGCCGGACGAGACCGACCTCCCCGGAGTGAGGATTCAAGGCAGGCCGGGGCGGGTCGTGGACCTACCGCTTGCCAGCATGAACCCTCGGAATATCCAGGTGTCGGGGACGATGGCGGGCGTGGACAAGGACGACGCGGACGCTATCAGGGAAATGATCGCGGGGTTCGTCAATCGGGCGAACCCCCTCAAATTGTACCCGCATGAAGGCGCCACGCGCTACGTCAACGTCTACAAGAAAAGCATGGATCACAGCTATAAGCCGGGATACTTCGGAGGACGACTGTTCACGCTCAACATAACGTTCGAGGCGGCGGACCCGTTCTTCTACGGCGACATGCAGAGAATCGCTCAGACGGTGGTGCTCAGCCCCAGCACCTGGACTGTAACGCAGCCGGGGACAGTGGAGCGGCAGCAACCTATCGTCTACGTGAAGGCGCTCGGGCAACTGATAAAGCCCAGCCTTACCAGCGCGGAAGGCGTCCTCGCGACGCTCGGCGATACCGTCCCGCAAGGCATGGCGCTGGTGTGGAACGGCGAGACAAGGGAGGCCTTCATAACGAATGGAGACCTTGCTTATTACCTGTGCAAGTGGGGCCTGAGCACAGAGCCTGGGCAGGCCCCTACCGTCGAAACGAACGTGGTCAGCAAGATGAGTAACGCTTGGTTGCTCTACGGCTGGGCGCTTGTGCCGGGGGCAAACAGCATACGGTACGAAGACGATCCCGCTTCGACGCATCAGGCGGAAGTTACCGTGGCGTGGTGCCCTCGATATTACTAGGGCGGGAGGAATCGCAATGGGACTCAGGTTGTATCTCGACGCTGCCTGCACCCAGGAGGTCACGGCTACGAATCCCGACGCTGTCCACAAGGCGGTAGTGTCGGGCGTGGATATGACGGACGAGCGCAGCCTGTGGATAAAGAGCGATGACGTCGCGCTCACTTACGAGAACATCGTCCTCACATCCCAGGGCGACGACGCTCAGGTGGACGTGAAATACGCGGCGGACAATAACGGAGCCCCGGGGACGTACGCGGATTCACTTAGTCTGCCGAACGGGGACTTTGCGGCGGCCGTCAGGGTGTGGCGCAAGGTGACGGCCCCGAACGTGACGGCAACGTTCAAGCGGACGAACATCAATCATAGCCTGACCTGGGACGAATACGTAATCTAGGGAGGCGCGGCCATGGCGCAGAGAAGCTACTTCTTCGATTCGGTTGCAGGCGACAGGATATATAACACTTCGGACATAAGCAGGGTGCTCGCGCGGCTTGTCGGGCGCGATGGCGTGGTATACGGTTACGAAGGCGAGCTTAAGGTTAGCCCGACGTCTCCTGAGGGAATGAGTGTTGCCGTAGCCATAGGCGCGGCGTTCGTGCAGGGGCGGTTATTCGAGGTGTACGATCTGCCGGAAACGCTCGCAATTGCCCCGGCAGACCCTACGAACCCGCGCATAGACCGGATAGTCGTGCGGCTCGACAATTCCTCTGCCGTGCGCAGTGTGAGTCTCGCCGTCAAAGCGGGCACTCCCGCCGCAAGCCCCGAGCCTCCAACGCTTCAGCGCGACGGCACGGTATGGGAACTCAGCCTCGCGCAGGTGTATGTGGCGGCGGGCGCGACATCGATAAGCGCGGCCAACATCACGGACGAGCGGAGCAACGAGCTGGTATGTGGCTACGTCCCGCGCACGCCGGACATCGTGCACCGGGGCGCACAGAAGGACATGACGGGCCTGTCGGCGCTGCTCGACTTGCTCTGGGCGCCGCCTGCCGCCCGCGTCTATCACAATGCGGCGCAGAGCATCCCTAACGCTACCTGGACAACGCTTGCGTTCAACTCCGAAAGATTCGACACGGATAACATCCACGACACGGCGACGAGCAATAGCCGCCTAACGTGCAAGACCGCGGGCAAGTACCTTATCTCGCTGAGTCTCCGTTTTGCTAGCAACGCCACGGGCCTCCGGCAGGCGCAGGTGATGCTAAATGGCACGACCCGCATCGCGCTGGTGAGCCAGAACCCAATTAGCGGAGACCCGACAATAGTCAATGTCAGCACTGTATACTCCCTCTCGGCTGGCGACTATGTGGAGGCTCTCGCATACCAAAGCTCCGGCGGCGCCCTGGACGTCGAGTATGCAATAGCGTATAGCCCCGAGTTCATGATGGTGCGCGTCGGCTAGGGGTGGTAACATGGTCGGCTTCACATTTCCTATCACCCTCCCGCTCTCCTGGCAGTCAGCCCGCTCCGCGCAGTTCGGGCGGGATTGCTGCACAATTTGGGGGTGTTGAGCAATGGCCTTGCCTAGTTTGCCGAAACGCCGTCCTATTTGTGGGCGAGTGATGAGAGAAGAGGAAGCAGAGTGGGTATGCCCGTGCTGCGGCAAGAAAGAGCAAAAGGAATCGCATGCCGACTAGAGAATTACGGCACCAAGAGGTACAAGTGGAGGTGCCGACATGATGACGGTCGAGGAGCTAATCAAGCAGCTCAAACAGCTTGACCCGAAGCTGCAGGTGGTGTGTTACAGCGAGGATGCGGAGATCCAGGCGCCGGGTCATTCATTCAGACTTTTCGCAATCGAGGGCGTAGAAGTCCAGGAGATTAAAACGCTGCGCGCCCCAGACGGAACTCCTACTGCGGTGTTCGGAAAAGCGCCGGGATCACGGCCAGTTGTTATCCTAGAGATCACATGCGATTTCTAGAAACCCAGTCAATCACCACGAAGAGGCCGCCCCACAGGGCGGTTCTCTTTTCCAGGGCAGAAGGGTAACGGGCTGGGGGTGATGAGTATGCAGCCATCTTGGTCGGGCTTTCAGTTTCCGCTAGAGTTTCCCGCCGAATCGGTAGGCGGACGGTTGGGCCAATCCGTCGCGGCCCCCATGCCCGTCGAAGCTGGAATCGCACGAACGGGCGCGCACGCCATGCTCATCGTCGTGGACGTGCTAGGACGCAGCAGAACCGTGCCCATGGCAGTAGAGGCAGGCGTATCGCGCAGCAGGTTATGTGCGCAGATGGTCGAGGTCGGCCTGTCGCGCAGCCGCACGGCGGGCCTCGAGCTCACGGTCCGCATCGCCGTCCTGCGCAGCGGGTATCAGGTATGGCTCTACAACTCGGCAGGATCCCTTGTCGCGGCTTACAACCCCGTTACCCCCGAGTACCGCCGGCGGAAGAACCAGGCCACCGGCTTTTCCTTCGGTGTCCTTGCCGACGATGATATCGTCGCTGACCTCCAGGCGGCCCGGCACTGCATCTTGTATCGTGACGGCGTGGAGAAGGCCGCCGGCTACATTACGGCCAGGGACTTCAGCGGAAACCCATATCGTATCGAGTGCATCACGAATGAGGCCCTCCTACGCCGAATCATCGTGCCGCGAGCGTGGAAGCGGTGGAACAACTGGGACCTCGCGGACGCAGTGAGGGACCTGACCCTGGGGTTCAAGATCCAGACAAAGAACACGGGCGATGACTGGCTGAATGCGGTCGAGAAGTGGAACGTGGACGTGCTGACCTGGCCGGGGAAAGTGGTGCTCGCGAAGGATGCTGCGGGGGCGTACGTCCCGCATGGGTATATCACCGTGCAGTTTGACATGGGCCAAATCACCCGTTATGACTTGTTGCGTTGGTCCGAGGACGTGGGCGAGGCCGTCAGGATTCGGGCGCAGTTTCGGACCTCGCCTGACGGCGTAACCTGGAGCGCATGGAGCCCCGAGTTGGCATCTGTATTTCCGGCAGAGGACGGCGTAGCCTTAACCGGAAGCGACCGATTCATCCAGGTGCGAATGCACCTCTACACCGATGACACCACCAGCCCCGATCAAAACGGCGTGCCGACCGGATTCACACCCGTGTTAAGCGGAGTTGAGGTCATTGCGCGCCTTCCTGGACCCGTGACGGCCGGGAATATTCCGGCTAGCACGGGGACCATGGTCCAAGGCTACACGTTCAACCGAGAGAATGCTCTCCGAATCCTCCAAACCTGGTGTGAGGATTACGGCTTCGAGTTCTACGTGGACGGAGCTAAGAGGCTGCATTTTGCCCAGACCCTTGGGTCCGTGAAGAATGTGGTGCTTCGCCGGACCAGCACCATGGACGTTCAGCGGCTTAGCGATAACGCGGATGAGCTGGAAAACGTCGTTCTTTGCCTGGGCGCCGGGGAAGGCCCCGCGCAGTTGCAGACAACCCTCACGGACGCAGATAGCACAGCCGCATTCGGCGAGCACCCCGGCGTTTTCGAGGATTCGACCGCAGACACGATGGATAAGCTCATTGCCGCCGGGAACAAGTATCTCCAGGAGCACGCGTGGCCCAAGGAGGAGTTCGTCGTCACCCGCGTCCCGGTGTGGGAGCTGGAGGACTTCGGGGTCTATGATACCGTTACTGTCGTAGACCCGCTCCGCGGGATAGTCACCACGGCCCGCGTCCTTGATGAAGAGCGTAAGTATGACACCTCGGGCGAAAATGTGACGCTCGGCCTAAACACCACCCTCGACAACATCATCGAGCGGATCGTCAAGAAGCAGATGCCGAGGCCGCCACGGGCTCCTTTGGGGCCTGGGATGCCGTGGGGCTTGACAATCGCCCCGGGGATCAAGATGCTTCGGCTCCGCTGGAGCGGCCAGGCGGACTACTACATCATCGAGCACAGTCTGGACGGGGCCTCGTGGAGCGTCCTTGAGCCTTACTGGAGCGGTATCACTTATACCCACAGCGGCATTGAGCCGGGTACGGCGCATTACTACCGGGTGCGCGGCGTCCTCGGTCGCCAGGTGTCGGACCCGGCTGGCCCGGTCAGCGGCGAGCCCGGCGCTGTGGCCCTGCCCGATGAGGCGCCACCCGCTGTGCCGGCCAACTTGACTCTCTCGACCGGCCTTGAGTATGTCGGGCAGGTGACGTTCGCGTACATCGTGGCCTCGTGGGCCGCGAGCGATCCCGACACAGCCCGGTATGACGTGCGCTGGAGGAGGCAAGGGCAAGGGGACGACCAGTGGCAATACGTCGCGAGCGTGGGCACGACGCAGAAAATCTCGCCCGTGGCCGGCAACGTGGTGTGCGAGGTGCAGGTGCGCGCGGTGGACGGCGTTGGCAATGCGTCTGCGTGGTCAGATCCCGTGACGGTCACGACGGCGCGGGACACGAGCGCCCCGGCCGCGCCAACCTTCGCAGCCTCCGGCGGCATCGTGAAAGGCATATTCGTCGTGCTCAACACGCCGACCGATCCCGACTGGGACGGGTTCGAGATCCACGTATCTGAGGCGGGTTCCGGCTTCACACCAAGCAGCTCTACCCTGAAGGCGAAAGGGCGCCAGACGAGGTTCGAGATAACGGGGCTCGTGCCGGGGCGGACTTACTACGTCAAGGCGATTTCGTACGACACCTCGGGCAACAAGAGCGCTCCCGCTTACTAGGGAGGAGAGACAGTCATGCCAGAGGTGATAGCTGGAATCCTTAGCGTGGCGGACATCGCGGTTCACGCCATCACCCAGGGCGAGGTATACGTAGCGTCTCAAAGCGGCGGGACCTGGTCGCCGAATGTCTGGGTCGACCTGCCGGTGACGATCACCGTGCCCGACGTGCCGGAGGGTGCGAAGGCCCTGTGTCTGTTCCAAAGCTCCATGCGGGCGGACTACGCTGGCCATGTATTCTACCTGCGCTGCGTGGTGGATGACGCACCGCAGCTTGAATCCACAATGACGACTGAATCCAGCGGAACGGGCCAGTACATGCCAGCCGCGTGCTGCGCGTTCGTGACCGGGCTCAGCGCCGGAACGCACACGTTCAAGGTGCAGGCGATGTGCGACAACTCGGTTACGAATTCGTACTGGAGTGCGCTGCGTCACATAGTAGCCATAATGAAGAGGTGAGGGACATGCCGGCCGTCGTCGCGGGCGGGTTTTCGACCGACGACATGCCACACGCGATCACTCAGCGATATTGCGTACCTGGCGACTCTGCCGGGACTAAGTCCGGGTCGTACACTGCTATTCCGGGTATGTCAATCACTGTGAACCCCGATCTCGACTGCGGGGCAATCGCCATGTTCACGTCCAGGGCGGAGCAGTACGGAGACCTCAACGAGCGCTTGACTATGGGCATAGCTCTCTACCTGGACGGGGCGATGGTCGCGGAGACAATACTGTCTCCGTACGCGAAGCTCGTTTACGACTCAGAGCTCGGGATGTACGTGCCGTACGTCGCTGCCGAGAATGCGCTTCTCTTCCACGGCATTCCGAGCCTGCCGGCGGGGCAGCACACGTTTGCCATGTACTTCAAGGGAGCGCAGGAGTTTATCGGACAGACGGGCATCTATCTCAGCGATATGTCGTTTGTGGTGACCTTGTTCTATCGCTAAGAGAGGAGGTGATGCAATGCCAGCTGTAGTGGCCGGATATGCCGATGCGGACGCTGTAAGCCTAGGCGCGGTATACTCCACTGAGTCAGCCATTGCGCAGGCGAGTGACCAGGTAACGATGTCGCAGTCCGGCTACGCTGATGTGCCGGGATTGACCATCAATCTTTCACTGGCAAGACCATCGGGAGTCATTCAGATCGCTCAGGTGGACTTCAAGGGCACGGCGTGGCAGACCTTCGGCGTTCAGATCGCGTGCGACTCGAATACGAGAAAGGTGACGCGTGCGCCGCGCTATTCTACGTATTGGCAGCATCTGTTCCTGATGTGGCACTGGGCCAGCCTAGCGGCGGGCAGCCATACTTTTAAGGTGCAATGCACAGCAGGGACGATCAGGAATAGGAAGAATATCTTGCTTGTCATGCGAATCTGACAAGGAGGTATTGGCCGTGCGAAGGCTGATCGCTGGTGTCCTGGCTGTGCTCCTATGCGCGTGCACGGCCGGTTGTTTTGGGACTCCACGCTCGCGCTACACCATTATTCTGCAGCATGACTGGAGCGCCCCGGCGTCGTCAATGTCTACGAAGCTGGCGGCAAGGCCGATCACCCCGAGCGAGGATTTGGGTCACGTCATCGTGGATGACCCATGGTGGGAAACCAATGGGTGGTACGCGTGGGTCATCGTTAAGGACGAGGCCGGCAACATCATAGACAAGCCGCCCGTCGAGTGGACAACCGATATCCCGGAGTGCATCCGCATCGTCTACTACATGCCCGATGGCAGGACCGACTTGGTGCTGGTGACGGCGTTCCCGGGCTCCGCAATGGGCAAGGGGAAGCTATACGCCAAGTATGGCAACGCGACCGCGAGCATGACTGTGGTTGCCTACGGGCCCCGGTTTGAGCTGGAACGCAGTGATATTGCGCCAACAAGCGATGGATGGTCTGTGGCGCGGAGGGCCATCGTGGATCGCTCAGAAGCGGACTTCTGGCTCGATACTACGTCAACGAGCTCTCCGGCGCTGATTAAGGCTCCGAACGGTGTGAAACAACTCGGGGACCGGGAACTCATGTATGGGTGGGGCTATTTTGAGCCCTTCGTAACTCCGAGCGAAGAAGGCCTTACATCCGAGGTCCCCCTCGTAGGAGGCGTATACGAAATTGTTGCCCGCGATGGCACTCATTACAAAATCGCGGACTTAGGCACAAGAACTGAGAGCTCGGGACTATCGTGGAAAGCAATCACCACATTCACGTGGGCGCCGTTTTGGTAGGCTTTGTAGGGGCGACTCCAAATGAGGCAGTGACGAAGGCCGCCTTCGGGCGGCTTTCTTGTTGGCCCTTAAGCTCAGGCCGCCGCAAGGCGGCTTTTCTGTTGCACATGGGAGAAAGGCGGTGGTGGTATGCCGGTGGGTCAGTTCGCGGATTACGGGGTGGCGGTGTTCTCCATGGCTCTCCTCGGGTGGGCTCTTGTGGCCATCCTCGGGCCCAAGAAGCGCGATCCAGACTTGGTCAAGGTGATCTCGGACAACACACAAGCGCTCACAAAGCTTACGGCTGTGATAGAGAGCCAGGGCCGGATGATAGAGGCCCAAGGCGAAGTGCTCCAAAAGCAGGCAGAGATACTGACGGAACTGCGAGTTGAAATCGTGAGGAAAGCGGGGTGAGAAGGAGATGACCGCCAACAAGATCGTGGTGCTCGACCCCGGCCACGGCGGCCGGGACCCTGGGGCTGTCGACCCACCCCAGCCCTGGCAGGGGGACATGCTTGCGACCCGAGAGGATGAGATCGCGTACGATATTGCCTTCCGGACGGCCCGGGCCCTCGGGGCGGCAGGTTACACAGCGCACCTGACGCGGGGCATGAAGCAATACATCAGCCTCGCGGGCCGGTGCGAGGTCGCTAACCATCTGGGGGCGGCTGCGTTTGTCTCGATCCACGTTAACGCCGCGGCGGACCCCGGGGCTGCCGGCATAGAGACGTTCTCGTACCCGGGAGCCTGTCAAGGAGCGCGGCTGCGCGACCTTGTTCACCGGGAGATCATGCGTCTCGCGCCGCAATTTCGGGACAGGGGTCCGAAGGTGGCGAAGCACTACGTGACTCATTATACTCGGATGCCGTCGTGCCTGGTCGAATGCGGGTTCTGCACGAACCCAGAGGACGAAAGGCGGCTCCACGAACTCGGGGTGCGGGACCGGCTCGCGCAGGGGATCGCAAGCGGCGTCGCACTGTTCCTCGGAGGTGGGTCATGATGTCGTATGACCTTGACGCGGTGTACGTGGTGAGCCTCGGCCTCCTGGTGGGCCTTGTTACGATCCCCGTCCGGGACTGGACCGATAAGCGGCTCGCCGCCCGAGGCCTCAAGGTCCACAGCTTCATATGGGGCTGGGTTGCGATGATCCTCTCCATGGCCGCGGTCGTGCCTGTCCTCCTGACCAAGGGCGCCCGTCTCGAGTGGCGACTCCTTATGGCGGCCTACACGGAGGGGCTCCCGGTCGGGGCGGTCGCGATCGTGGCGTACGATCTCGCCTTCAAGCCCGTGAAGCGATTCGGCGGACTCCTGGCGAAGGCGATCGCGAGACGGATCCTGACGTCAGTCGACAAGACAGGAGGGATATACGGTGGTTACGGTTACGGGCCCGGGTCTACTAGCCTGGGTGAGGAAGAACTGGAAGACGTGTCTTGTGATCCTGCTCGTGGCGCTCCTGGTGATATCAGCGGTAGCGAACAAGGTGGCACTCCGGCGAGCCCGCCTTGAGGCCGAAAAACTGAAGGCCGCAGCCGATGAGGCGGTTTCGAAGGCGGATGGCATAGAGGCCCGGCTTGAGGAGATCGAGAAAGGCTCCGCCAGTCTCGACGAGGCACAGGCGGCGCTCGACGCCAGGGTAAAGGAGCGCGACAAAAAGCTCGAGGAGCTCACGAAGAAGGTGAATGAGCTATGAAGCATAAATGGGCAATCAAAGCCCTGGTTGTCCTCGGAGCCTTGCTGGCGGTGTGCGTGTGGAACGCGGGGGCCTTGGCATCCGATGGCGCCCAGGATAGCCCGCCAGTGGCGACGGTTCAGCCGCTTGAGGCCGTCGAGGCGGGGCCGGACTACAAAGCTATGTATTTTGACGCCCTGGCTCGCGTCCAGGAGCTCGAGGCAGCCCTGCAGGAAGCCATCGACCTCGCGCTCGGCTACCGGCAAGACTGGGCAGAGCAGAGGGGCATCGCGGAGGCGAGGAAGGCCCAGACCGACCAGGCCTTGCAGCTTGCTGACACGCTCATGAGCATCATCAAAGAGATGAAGGACACCATCGACCGCCAGCACGAGATCATCATGACGCTAACGCAGCCCAAGAAGACGGGAATACAGGTGCTAAGCGGGGCCGTGATCTACCCCCGTGAGCCGACGAATCCGGGAGTGTTGCTCGCGGTGGGCTGGGAGTTCTAGCGGAAGATAGCACAGAATAGCTGAAAGTAGCAGCCTGGTCTCTTTCTGACGCCTACCAAGGGTTGCTTAATTGCGCGCGCTTATTATGGGATACGTGCGGATCGCTTAAATACAAACACGCGCATATATATGGACGGCTCCAAATCGCCCGCGTGTATCTGCTATATCTAGCCGCAGTCACGAGCCCGGTCCCTTCGGGGGCCGGGCTTTTTCTTTTTGTGGCGCTCACGATCTCCGCAAAAAACTTTGCCGGGGGTATTGACAGTAGCATGATAGCATGATAGCATGTAAGCAGAGACAAGTAAGAGGGGGTCGTGGACGTGGCAAAGTACAGCGTGACATACAGCTGCGGGCATTCCGGTGAGGTGCAGTTGTTCGGCCCGAACGACGAGCGCGAGCGCAAGCTGGCGTGGTATCGCGACGTGGCCGTATGCCCCGATTGCTACCGCGCCCGGCAGCAGGCGGAAGCGGCGAAGCTGACGGAAGGTCTTGTAGAGCTCGCGGGCACGGAAAAGCAGGTCGCCTGGGCGAATGACCTCCGCGCCCGCCTGGTCAAAGAGCTCCACGAGCGTTACCCCAAGAGCAGCGGCGAGAAAGGTGAGAAACGTGATAAGCTCTTTGAGCTGCTTCCCGCGGCGATAAACGAGCGACCCGAATCCAAGTGGTGGATCGATAATCGAGATGACCTGGTTCGGGCAATCGCCCCGATATGGCAGGACAAGGCGCGCGAGGCGGGGTTGATATAACAGAGCAACGGAGCAACGCCTGATGAACCGGCAGAGGGCGGGGAGGGCTGCGCGCAAGACGAAATGAGCGCAGATAGGGAAGGATGAAGAAGCGTGCGCAGACTGATGATACAGGTCACGGATGAGCAGTACGAATCGTTGAGACGAGTTGCGTTTCTTGAGAGGCGGAGCATCGCCGACGTGGTTCGCGAGGCTGTATCCCAGTATCTCGCTGCCAAGGCGGAGAAGGAGGCAGAGCCCATGAACATCAAGGCGTTGTTCTCGGAGCCGGAGGCCTGGAACGAGGAGTGCGGTATGAACGGCTGCATCACGTACCCTGTCGTCATTTCAACTGAGCACTCTGCGTCAAGCTACGGCCAGCCCGTCGTGCTCATCAATGGTGAGCCGTATGGCCCAGCGGAAATGCCGGAGGGCGAGCTGCAGGTTCCCCCCGAGTATTTGGATCGCGTAAGAGCCGCCGGCTTTGCCGCACAGCCGATGTCGGCAGAGGACGCCTCTCGGTATTGGAAAGAAGCCGAAGGGCGCCCGGTCAAGAGTCACTGGCATCCTGAAGCTCGGTTGGTCGTCTATTAGCCGTTGGACTGAAGAGAGCTGTGGAGGGGCACGCATGAGCACGAGAGTCACCTGGACTCGTGAGTCCGTCATTGAAGCCATCCGCCGGCGCCGCGCCGACGGTCTTCTCATCAACTATCAGGCCGCCGTCAGAGACGACGAGAAGCTCACAGGCGCGGCACGCAGGCTGTTCGGCTCTTGGAATGCAGCATTGGCGGCTGCAGGTTTCGACCCGGAGACCATCAAGAGGGAAGCGCGGCAAGGCCCGAAGTTGCCGCGGGATTCCTGGACCAAAGAGATGGTGATCGAGGGTATTCGACAGGCCGCCCGGGAGGGCCAGGACCTCGCGGCTCACAGGATGCAGAAATGGAATTCGTCGCTCGTCGCCACTGGTCAACGCCTTTTCGGTTCCTGGCGGGAGGCTTTGATTGCCGCTGGATACGCGCCCGACCTGATTCAGAGGGTGCATGAGTGGACGAACGAGGAGATTCTCGAGCGCATCCGAATGCTCGCCGCCAACGGGGCGGACTTGTCGGATAGGACCGCATCCGCCTACGACGCTGGCTTTCAGGCCGCGGCCAGCAAGCGTTTCGGTTCGTGGGCCGCCGCCCTGGAGGCGGCTGGCGTGTCATACGACGAGGTGCGGCGGACCGCGAAGTGGTCGCGTAGCAAGGTGCTCGAGGCGATTCGGGAAGGCCGCCGCGATCGCGTGATGCAGTACATAGCGCGCGACTATTTCCCCTCTTGGAGCGCTGCCTTGCGCGCGGCCGGGGTGCCGGCGGACAAGGCTGAAAGGGTGGGCAATCGGATCCGCGAGCGGCGTCTCGCGCTGGGGTTGTCGCAGACCGAGCTCGGCTGGATGCTCGGTTATTCCCACCGGGCGATTTCCATGCTCGAACTCGGGCAGTGGCGGGATCCGAGGGTGAGCGTGGCGCTGAAGTTGGCTAAGGCCTTGCAGTGTAGGGTGGAGGACATCTTCGGGGAGTAAGGAATTCAGATTGTCGCGGGTGAAGGCGCTTTGTGCCGCGACGCATTATGGCAAACTATTCGTGCCCCGTCCCGGGCACCAGTACCGAACCGTACGTCGGCGGCGCAGCAGAGAGTCCCCAGGGCCGCCGCGTTTTTTTGCATATAGCGGGCCGTCGCGAGCCGCCACTGAACGGAACGGATCGACTGACCATCATCCGCATCGGGGTCATATCCTTCATGGGATATGACCCCGCACTTGTGTACGGCCCGCTGGCCGTTACCCAGCGCGGCGCGGGTCGTCCTGCCCGTCGAGTCGAACCTAACTGGTTCGCGCGTTTCCCTTCCTGTCATTTCCTGACTCCACAAGACCGTTTCTAGCAGGATATTCAAAGATGCACAGCGAAATAGCGGATAGACATGCGCCTTCCGGGTGCTGCGCGCCTTTGCGCGGCGCGAACCCGGAAGGCGAGCGCATCATATGAGGGAAAAGGATGATCGTGCCATCATGACACCGAGTGCCAAGCCGCGCACCAAGCTGCGCACAAGAGAAACCCTTCCCGCGGGCGTCAACGTCGCCGGGCTCGTCGTACTCGTCGCGTGCGCCGTTTTCGCGTTGGGGCTTGCGGCGCCCTTGGCGGAGGCAGCAGCCCTCGCCGGCACGCCCGTTGCGAACACGCGGTACGAGGGGGTGAAAGCGACGCCCGGTCGGGTGGTGGTGCGGGGCGAGGGGAGCCCGCTCCTATACATCGGTGGGGCCCTGGGCATAACAGCCGAGACGTTCCTGGGCGACATTCCCGCCGGGCCGGACGACTCCAGTGCGTCCGGGGACGGCTTTGCCGCGCCGAGGCCGTCCGGCGTCACCCTCCCTGGAATCAGACAAGACCTCAGTCTTATCGTCGATGCAAGGTTCGGCGACGCCGTCCAGGCGTTCACCCGCCTTTCGATGCAGGGGGTCTGGGGAGTGGGCAGCCCGAGTGATGCGAGCCCCTGGATGCCGGCAGTAGCCCGACCTCTTCTGGTCGATGAGGCTTGGGCCAGGTACGCCGGGAAAGGGTTTCAGGTGTCCGCCGGAAAGCGCCGGTTTTCGCTGGGGCCGATCGGCCTGCTCGGTAGGACCGACCTGGAGGCACCCGAGGGTGTGTACGCGGACGCCAGCGTGGGCGGGCTGGGCGTGACGGGCATCTGGGCGAGGCTGAGCTCGGGTTACTACTACAACAGCTCGTTCGTCACCCGCGCCGACGACCTCGTAGCCGTCAGAGTCGAGAAGCCGTGGCGCGAGGCCGCTGTAGCCTGGAACTATCTTGCTAGCGGCCTCGGAGACGAGTCCGGCTGCTCCGTGGACGTTTCGGCGAACGCCTTTGGATGCGGCATCGCAGGCGAGCTTGGGTTCTTCAGGTCGAGTTCCACGCTGTATCCGGAGTTCCGCACCGACGGATGGGTGCCCGCCGTGGTGGTGAAGGTCGAGCCTGTCAACACCCCGGTTCACAGGCTGACCCTGTCATACGGTAGGATCGCGCGCGGGTTCGCCCCGTACTACTCGAGCGTGGCCTCGCGGTCCGGTGGCCAGGGGATCCCCTTCGACCAGAACACCGAGGGCCTGACCGCGGGCTACGATAGGCGGATCTCGGGCGACACGGAGCTGAACGTCCGCGCCACATGGTTGCGATTCCTGGACGAGACGGCGGCACACGACGCAGCGTCGGGGGACGGTGGGCAGGACGCCGCAGGCCTCGCTCAGACCGACGTCACGCCCACCGTGACCGCCTCGGTGGAAGTAACAGGGGAGCTCGGCGCGAACACGAGCGCTCACGCGGGTTACGAGCATTGGTGGATGGAAGGCGGCAGAAGCTACGGGAGGCTCACAGTGGGTCTTGCTGTCAGCTTCTAGGACTGCCCGCGGCATCCGCGATGCGGCGCTTTGCGTTTTGCGTCTCGCGATCGGCCGTCTTACCCGGAGCGGGTGGGGCGCGTCGCGGGGCTTGCGGCGCGTGCCGCACGGTCGCTCCCACCGTTCTGTTTCCGTTCGCCTAGAGGCGACGGGAACCGGCTTGCGACCACGACACGGCGACCTGCTCGGGCATGGCCACGCCCACGCCGCGGGATGACGCCCGGGAAGCTGCGAGCCACGCGGTGCGAAGGGGAGGGGAGTAAACGAAGGAAGGGAAGGAAGGCGAGCTGTGGCGAGCTGGGCAGGGATGGCGGATCACGGGCCGAAAGATCTAGGGCTAAAGTCAAGGAGGGGCGAGATACGAGTGGGAACAGGGAGAATCAAGAACACGATGAGAGCGATGGTTTGGTGCGTGGTCGTGGCGAGCGCCATCTTGGTGGTAGCATCGCCCGCAGCGTTGGCGCGCGGTGGGCTGGAGGGCGTTAAGATCTTCGTTGACCCCGGTCACGGCGGGCCCGAGCCGGGCGCTATCGGTCCGTCCGGGCTTCGCGAGTCCGACGTGAACCTGAGGGTGGCGACGGCCCTCCGGAACTGCTTGGTGGAGTACGGCGGGGCGACGGTGATGATGTCACGCACGGGCGACGTCGATGTGAGCCTTGGCGAGAGGACCGCGGCAGCTAACGAGTGGGGAGCGGATAGGTTTATCTCCGTGCACCACAACGCCTCGTACAACCGGAGCTATAACGCGACAGAAACGTACGCGTACACGTATGCGGACAGGACCGCGCTTGACCTGCGCGACAAAGTCCACGAAAGCCTCGTGTCCGGCCTAGGGCTTCCCGACGGCGGCGTTCACACTGCCAACTTCTACGTGCTCCGAAACACCTGGATGCCTTCGATCCTCACGGAGGCGTCGTACATAAGTAATCCATACCAGGAAGCCCGTCTGAAAGACATGGGCTACACTTGGCGGGAGGGCTACTACATCTACCTCGGCATCGCCGATCACTTCGGCGTCGCGCCCTGAGCAGCGCCTCCTAACGAACTCCCCGAGAAATCGACTCTGTGCCCGGTTTCGGCAGCAAACGACCAAACGTCCAAACCGCAGGGTATCCCGCCGGGGATGAGATCGCGGGCGGTCCGCGTGTCCCCGGCGGGCTATCTTGTACCCGGCGCCGGCCTCCGTGCGTCCATCCGTGCGTCCAACGGAGACCGTCTTTTCCCCCATCACGCATGCCCGCGGTTTCCGTCAAATGGCGGTTTCTGTGTCTTGCAGATCCCTCTTGCCTGCCTGGGATCGCATGTGCTACTATTAGCGCAACATGCCAGAGAGAGCGATCTGAGGAGGGCGATGGCCGATGTTGCGTGGCGAGAGGATCGTGCTCCGGGAGTTCAGGCGCGAGGACCAGGACGCGGTCCAACGCTGGGTGAACAACGAGAACATAAACCGTTACCTTTCCTTTCCGCTCTTTCCACAAACGGCGGAGCAGACTGCGGAGTTCGTAGACAGGCAGCTCCACCAACGGGGCGGTCCGAACGAGGGAGTCTTCGTGATCGCCATGAAGGACGATCCGAAGCTCGAGTACATAGGGTCCGTCGGGCTTCACAACATCGACTACCGCAACCGCCATTGCGAGCTCGGTATCGTTATAGGCCGGGAGGACCTCCTCGGAAAAGGCATAGGTCGGGAGGCCATTCGGCTCGCGCTGGGCTTCGCTTTCGATTTCCTCAACATGCATAAAGTGAACCTGCGCGTCTTCGAGTACAACGAACGCGGGCGGCGTTGCTACCTCAGGTGCGGTTTCAGGGAAGAAGGGCGCATCCGCGAGCAGCGTTTCTACGATGGTCGGTACTGGGACGAGGTCATCATGGGGATCACGAAGGACGAGTTCCGGCGAAGCTGCGACGCGGGGAGCGGCGAGGGCGGCGGGTGAAAGTGGCTTGTGCCCCGGCTCGCCTCGCCCGGCGAATTCCGTGCAAGCTGACCTTTGCTGAAGGCCCAAGAGCTGCGTGGAACGCCAGACTGCAGGCGGGTTCGTCGGCTGGCACATCCGGAAAGGGGGATAGGGATGGGGATGACGGATGCGGTGGTAGTCTCGGGCTTGCGCAAGACCTACGGCAAGACCGTGGCTGTGGACGGCCTCGACCTCAGGGTCGAGCGCGGCCAGGTATTCGGGATGCTCGGTCCCAACGGGGCGGGCAAGACCACGACAGTCGAGATCCTCGTGGGGCTTCGTCCCCGCGACGCGGGTGAGGCGTGGGTGCTCGGAATGGACCCCGCGAGGCAAGGGAGAGAGCTGCGCTCGCGCATAGGCGTGCAACTGCAAGCGCGGGGGCTATACCCCCGGCTCACGGTGAGAGAGATTGTAACGCTCTTTTCCAGCTTCTATGAACGAACCGTGCCGGCGGACGAGGTCATCGAGCAGGTCGGCCTCACCGCGAAGGCGGGGACGGTCGTGAGAGCGCTCTCGGGCGGGCAGGTCCAACGGCTCGGGGTGGCTCTCGCTATGGTGAACGACGCGGATCTCGTGTTCCTGGATGAGCCCACGACCGGGCTCGACCCGCAAGCAAGGCGGGGCCTGTGGGATGTCATACGAGGTATCAGGAGCCGTGGGAAGACGGTCTTCCTCACCACGCACTACATGGACGAGGCCGAGCGGCTGTGCGACAAGGTTGCGGTCATGGATCACGGCAAGGTCATTGCGTTCGGCTCCCCGTCGGACCTGATCTCCGAGCACTTTCAGGAGCAGGCCGTCGAGTTTTCCAACTCGATATCCGCTGACAGGGAGAAGCTCGAAAAGCTGCCCGGTGTGACTCGCGCCCGCTTCAGCGAAAACACCGCCACGCTTTATACGCGCGACGTGCCCGCCACGATGTCCGCGCTGATGCAGCTCGCAACAGGCGGCGGGATGCACATCGACGACGTCGTCGTCAGGCGGGCCACCCTGGAGGACGTGTTCCTGAAGCTCACGGGAAGGAGGATACGCGAGTGACGAGGACCTTTTGGCAGCTTGTGCTCGCCAACGCCCGGGACATCGGGCGCGACAAGATGAGCCTCTTCTGGTTCTTGCTCTTTCCGGTGATCTTTATACTCCTCTTTGGCTTCATATTCTCGAACGAAGGGACTTCCACGTACGACGTGGGAATCGTGTATGATGCGGGCAACCCGTTGGGCGAGGGGCTCGCCGAGGGAGCCAGCTCAGTCCCGGTGTTCAAGACCCATGTCGGCGATCGTGAGAGCGAGATCCAGGCGCTCAGGAAAGGCGAGAGGAGCTTGGTGGTGGAGATCCCCATGCCATCCTTCACCGCGCTGACTGGCAGCGGCGACCCCTTGAAGGTGCAGGTCTACTACAACGAGACGGAGCCCACGGCCCGGCAGGTCCTCGTGCCCGTGGTTGAGCAGATCCTGAACGAGGCGGAGAGGCGCGTGACTGGCCGGCCTAGGGTCTTTGAGGTCACGGCCCAACCGGTCGAGAGCGCGGACCTTCGCATGGTTGACTTCCTGCTCCCTGGAATCCTCGCCATGGCCCTCATGCAGCTCGGGCTGTTTGGCGCGATGCGCGCCGTGAGCCTCCGGGAGCAGAAGGTCCTCAAGAGCCTCGGAGCGACGCCTTTGAGGAGGGGGCTCCTCTTGGTCTCGGAGGTTGTGGTTCGCATGACGATGGCTCTCATCCAGACCGTTTTGATCGTGGCCATCGGATATGCGGTGTTCCACGTGAAGATCCTCGGCAGCTGGCTGTCGCTCCTTGGGGCCGTGCTGCTCGGGGCGCTCACGTTCGTGAGCATGGGCTATATGATCGCGGCGTTCCCCAAGACCGAGGAGGCCGGGGTGGGGCTCGTCCAGGTGGTCCAATTCCCGATGATGTTCCTGTCGGGGATATTCTTTCCCGTCGAGATAATGCCGTCGTTCCTGCGTCCCGTGGTGAACGCCATGCCACTGAGTTACCTCGGGGACCTGCTTCGCCAGATCATGGTCGCCGCTCCTCCGGAGTACAGCGCCGTCACCGACGTCGGCGTGCTCGCGGCGTGGGCGGTCGCCTCCTTCATCGTCGCCGCGAGGTTCTGGCGGTGGGAGTGACGATCCAAGGTCAGCGGGCGGCCATGCGGGACGCTTGGCATCCCGCAGCATCGGAAAGCGAGGAAGAATGTTCTTTTGCCCGTTGCCTAAGCTCCCCGCTATAATGGAAATGCCGGATGCGGACTATGCCTTGACGCTCCGGCCCGTGTGGTGGGGGGAGGCAGGAAGTTGGGCGAGGTTGTGGGAGAGCTGGGCCCCGCGCGCGCAAGCCGTGGGGTCAAGTTTCGTTATTTCAACCCGCGCGCTTCGCGGGCCTACATTGCAGGCGAATTCAACAACTGGCGTGCGGCTGATTGCGAGATGCGGAGGCACCCGTGCGGTGTGTGGGAGATCGTCGTGCCCTTGGGGGAGGGCGCGCACGAATACAAGTTCGTCGTCGATGGAGAGTGGACGCGCGACCCGCACAACCCGTGCATGATGCTGAACGAGCACGGCACTGTGAACTCCGTCGTGGAGGTAGCGTCGGACGGTGAGGTGCGGACGCCGGCCCCGCAAGGGGAGGCGTGTGGATTCGGCAGGTTCAGGGCGGTTACGAGCCCCGACTGGGTTCGCGACGCCGTGATATACGAGGTATTCCCGCGGGTCTTCAGCGAGGAGGGAACCCTCGAGGGTGTGACGAGGCGGATCCCGCAGATTGCTGACCTCGGCGCTACATGCGTCTGGCTCATGCCCATCCACGACATAGGGAGAGACGGGCGTAAAGGAAGCTTGGGTAGCCCCTACGCGATTTACGACTATCTCAGCATCCATCCCGATCTGGGAACAGACGCCGATCTTCACGAGCTGGTGAGAACGGCGCACTACCACGGCCTTCGCGTCATCATGGATTTCGTGGCGAATCACAGCGCGCGGGATTGCCCTCTCACGGTGACGCATCCTGAATGGTACCGCAGAGACGAGCATGGGAACATCCAATGTGCCGGATTCGGTTGGGACGACGTGGTCGCTTTCGACTACTCCAGCACCGCCCTGCGGGATTACATGATTCGCGTCATGCGCCACTACGTCGAGAAGTTCGATATCGACGGCTACCGATGTGACGTGGCGGCGCTCGTGCCGACGGACTTCTGGCGGGCCGCGAGGCGCTCGCTGAAGTCAGTCAAGCCCGACGTGCTCCTGCTGGCGGAGTCGCACGAACCCGCTCACAACGCGGCCGCGTTCGACGTCACTTACGAGGAGACCCTCCCTAAGATCCTGGCACAGGTCCTGTCGGGCGAGCTTCCGGCGAAGGCGATCAGGGACATGATCGAAAACGACCGGCGCTCGTTCCCCGTGGGCTCGTTGAGGCTCCGCTATCTTGAGAACCACGACCAGCTGCGGGCCATCCGCGCCCTCGGGCGCAGGGGTTACGAGGTCGCGGCGACCCTTTTATTCACCCTCGACGGGATTCCCCTCATCTACAACGGCCAGGAGATAGGCGAGGAGGAGAGGCCTTCGCTTTTCGACCCGTTCAAGATCCGTTGGGAGGCCGGGGACCCCGTTGTGAGCGCTACGTACAGGGAGCTTTGCCGCATGAGGCGCGACACGCCAGCCCTGAGGCGCGGGTCTCTGACTTTCCTGGACATGAGCAGGGAAGATGCAGGCCTGGCTTTCTACAGAGAGTACGGTCGCAGCCGCGTGCTGGTGGCGCTGAACGTTACCGGCGACGTGGTCCGCGCGAGGCTGGCCGCGGCCGGTGGTCGCCTGCCGGGCGTCGACCGCGACGCCGTGTACAGCTTGCGCGCTCTAAGGGGCCAGGCGTCGCCTTGCCCGCCAAGCGTGCGCGGTGGGGATCTTGGTTCGCTCGAACTCACACTGGAACCATATGGCGTGAAGGTCCTGGCAGTTCAGGGCGGCAACTAGACAGGCGGGGGGCCGCAAGTCCCAGAGAGACCTCGCCATCGCCGCACGACGAATTCCACCCTTGACACCTGCTGGCGTCGTGTCTATACTGTGTATAGACGATATATACAGGATGTGACGCGGTGCACATCAGCATCTCATACAACAACCCCGTGCCCTTGTACAAGCAGATAGTGGACCAGATCAGGGAGAAAGTCCTCTCCGGCGAGCTTGCCCCGGGCGAGAGCCTGCCGTCCATCCGGCAGCTCGCCGAGGAGGTCGGGACGAGCGTGATAACGACGAAAAGAGCCTACTCGGAGCTCGAGGCGGAGGGGATAATCGTGACGCGAGCGGGGCTGGGGTCGTTCGTGGCTCACCTGGATGCCGAGCGCGTGAAGGCCATCCGGATGCGGTCCCTCCGGGAGCGGCTTGCGGAGATCGTGGTCGACGCGCGGGGAAGCGGTGTGACCGACGAGGAGCTCATGAGACTTCTCAGGGAGGCGATGGAGTGATGGTAACGGTAGCGGCGACGGCGGCGACTGCGGCGGCTGTGGCCAAGGGCGCCAGGCAGCCCGAAGCGCCCGCGCTCGTGCTGTCGGCCGTGGGCAAGAAATACCCCAAGTTCGAGCTCAAGGACGTGTCTTTCGTGTTGCCGAGGGGGTACATCATGGGGTTCCTCGGGCCCAACGGCGCGGGAAAGAGCACGACCATCAAGATAGTAATGAACATGGTGAGGAAGTCCGGCGGCACCGTCAAGGTGCTCGGCCTCGACCACGTGGCTTTCGAGACCGAGGTGAAGAGGCATGTGGGCTATCTGGGCGAGGAACCACATTTTTACCAGGAGGTCACTCCCGCCTGGCTCGGCGGCTTCGTCGGCAAGTACTACCCCACATGGGACGCGCGCCTTTACAGGGCGACCCTGAAACGCTTCGGGATAGAACCGTCGAAGCCCGTGAAGGCCCTCTCCAAAGGCATGAAGGTGAAGCTCGGACTCGCGCTCGCTCTCTCGCACAGGCCGGAGCTCCTGATACTCGACGAGCCGACGAGCGGGCTCGATCCGGTCGTTCGCCACGACGTCCTGGCGGAACTCATGTCCGTCATCCAGGACGAGGAGCGGAGCGTGTTCCTCTCGACCCACATCACACAGGACGTGGAGAAGGTCGCGGACTACGTCACGTTCATTAATGAAGGGCGGGTCGTCATCTCCGACGTGAAAGACGATGTGCTTGCCAGGTGGAAGAGGGTTTCATTCCCCCTTCCCTTGCCGCCCGAGGCGAGGGGCGCGTCCGACCCCGCCCGCCTCGAGTCTGCCGTCGCCGAGGCGAGGGAGAGAGTGGAACGAGCCATGGAAGGAGTCCTTGGGAGGGCGTTTGCCGCGCACAAGATCGACGGCCTCACCTTCACCGGCATCACAAAGGCTTTTTCCGGAGACGTGGAGAGGGAGATCTCGCATCTAGCCGGGACAAGGCCGCGCGTCGTTCCGGTTTCGCTCGACGATATCCTGGTCGCGATCGTAAGGGGGAGTGAAGGGTGCTAGACCTCGTGTGGAAGGACATCATCCAGGGTAGGAGGATGCTCGCTTTTTACCTGGCGGTCGGTGCGGCCATCGCGATAAGTCTCGCGTTCGCGATGAGCGACGTCGGCGCGGTGATCGCCCTTCAGATGACTCTCTCCGTTTACGGGTTCGCCATCAGGTCCACTTATGACGACGACAAGAATGGGGCGCTCCTCTTCCTGAAGGGACTGCCCCTTTCCGACGCTGCCATCGTCGCGAGCAAGTTCGTGTCCACGTTCATCGTGGCGGTTGGTTTCGCGGTGTTCTCCGGGGGGCTTGCCGTCGTCGCCGAGGGGTTCATCGGACCGAGCGTCGGGATCGGAGCGCCGGTCGGAGCGCCACAGGGCGTTTCGGGGTTGGTCGTCGAGACATTCATCTCGGTCGCGGCGTTCTTCGGCTTGCTTTTGGTGCTCGTGGCGGTGTACCTGGCGATGTTCTTCTGCCTCGGATACGCGAGGGCGGCCGCCTATAACCGCATCGTCATGTTGGGCGTGTTCGCCGTGGTCATGGCCGCGTCCGCGGTCCTCCAACGCGCGCAGGTACGGGCGCCTGACTGGCTAGGGGCTCTGGGACGGTCCTGGGCCGCCCCTCTCGTTGTGGCCTGCGCGGGCATCGTGGTCTACGCCGTGGGCTGCGCCGCGTCGATATGGTGGGTGCAGAGACGGGACTGGTCCTGAACGCCCCGGGCCCGTCACTCCATGATTCAGCCCACGGCCACGGCGTGGGGCGGCGCGCGACCGCCGTACGCTGTGGCAGCTGGACGGCGGCTGGCCGCTGGCCGGATGCTACAAGGGCAGCCAACGTCCTAGCAATGCTCCCGCGATGAGCCCGGCGCCCGTGAGGATGTAGGTCTTCACCGTGCCGGCGTTGGCGGGCACGAGCTCGGCCGTGGAATCGTATGCGCGCCAGCAGACCTTGGCGGCGCGGCACGCCTCCATGCTTCCCGCAAGGCCCAGAAGCGCCCACGGGTTGCGCAGGTACACGGCCACGCCGATGACGGCCGCTTCGGCAAGGCCGAGGAGCCAGGCGTACACCACTCTGGCCCTGGCCTTCCCCATGCGGACCACGAGGTTTCGCTTATTCGCGCGCCTGTCCGCCTCGAAGTCAGGGAACTCGTTGATCCAGAGGACGTTTGCGATGAGGATCCCGAGGGGGATCCCAAGCGCGACCGGCCTCACGGAAAGCTCCCCCGTCTGGACCACGTAGGTGCCGAGCGAGAGGAGCGGGCCGAAGGTCACCCCCACTACGAGTTCCCCGAGGCCGCGATAGCAGAATGAGAAGGGCGGCGCGCTGTAGGCGAACGCCAGGAATCCACCGAGCGCGGCGATCCAGAAGGCGTGCCAAGTCCGGAAGAGGACGATGGGTAGACCTGCGAGGGCCGCCAGTGCGAAGCTGCCCATAGCTATCCAGATGGCGTCTCGCTCGGAGAGCAGGCCGCCGGTTATGGTCTTCTTGCCACCGGAGAACGGGGTAGCGTCCTCGGGCGCTACGAACCTGTCGGCGCCGGAGCGCCAGTCGACCACTTCGTTCACGGCGTTCTTGCCAACTTCAACTGCGTAGATTCCGACGAGCGTGACTAGGAACCATCCTATCGCGAAGCGGCCCGTGTCCGCGAAAGCGAGCGCGCCCGCCACGAACATGGGGACGGTGGACGCGACCCATATCTTTGGGTCGGCGAGCTGGATGAGCCCGCGCAGGCGCTGCGGGGTTGATGATGATGGCACAGCAGACAACATGAACGCTTTCCTCCCTGGAGGTCGCCTGGCCTGCGACTGCTCCTGTAACGTGGTCTTGCGGGCAACGGCGTGCCACGGGCAACAAGCATCGCCGCGCCCCGCATCGGCGCACGGCTCGAGGGACGGGGCGGAGCCCATGCCGGTGACCGCAAACGCGGCCGGGAACCTCCCGCTGCAACGACTTCGGGATAATTATAGCCTCGGGACACGAAGCAGGCAACGCCTGTTTGGGTGATTCCGGCGGAAATTCTGGCTGGTGGCTTTCGCAGTGGAGGAAGCTGATGCTATAATGTTCCCTGGAACGCCCCGGGTCTGCCACAGGTATCCGGGCCCGGCGAGACCTGGGTGCTGACGCAAGAGATTTACATAAAGGAGACGTGGTGGTTGTGGCGCGGAAGATCGCGACGAAGCACATTCGCACGGTAAGCGAGGGCTCGACGAAGGCCGGCCTCGGCGTGGGCGGCTGCAAGGAATGCCAGGCCTCGTGCCAGTCGGCGTGCAAGACTTCGTGCACCGTCGGCAATCAGGTATGCCGGCAGCGCGAGAAGTGAGCCTCCGAAGGCCCGAGCGAGAGCCCGCCGCCCGGCCGGGCAGCGCGGGGGCGCAGGGCGCAGACGCGACGCGGCGATTGGAGGCCGCCCGGCAGGCCGAAAGCTCCAGGGTCCGTGGGAACGGGGATGTCGATGGGGCTTGGCCCGGGATGCCCGGCGCAGGAGGCTCGCGCGAAGCCCGCAAGGAAGCCAACTGGCACGTGTTCTCGGTGCTTGGGGTGAACCTTCTGCTCGATGTGAAGACAGGCGGCCTCCACGAGCTCGACAGCGTGGCCTGCGATGTGGCCGCTGCGTACGGGGGCCCTGGGTCGAGAGACGAGGTCGTCCGCAGCTTGGGGCCGGTTCACGGTGAGGAGGCAGTCGCCGAAGCTTACGACGAGATCGACGAGATGGTCTCATCTGGAAGGCTCTCTCCTCCTTTCGCCCCAGACGAGCCGTACGAGCCCTCGGGCGAGGTGCTCGTCAAGGCCCTTTGCCTCCACGTGGCGCATGACTGTAACCTCAGATGCCGATACTGCTTCGGCAAGACCGGAAACTTCGGCATGACGAGGGAGCTTATGCCTGAGCGGGTGGCTCGGGCGGCGATAGATTTCCTCCTCGCGCGGTCGGGCAAGCGCCGCAACCTCAACGTGGATTTCTTCGGCGGCGAGCCGCTCCTCAACTTCGGTGTGGTGAAGTCCACCGTCGAGTATGGGCGGGCGAGGGCAGAGCGCCTCGGGAAGCACATTGATTTCACCTTGACCACCAACGCGGTTCTGCTCGATGAGGACGTGGCCCGGTTCCTCACCGATAATGACATGCTCGTAGTGCTCAGCCTCGACGGGCGCAAAGAGACGCACGACAGGATGCGAGTTGCGCCGGGAGGTGGCGGGAGCTACGATGTGGTCGCGCCCAAGGTGCAACGGTTCGTGAGAAGCCGCGCGCCCGAGTCGTACTTCGTCCGTGGCACCTACACCAGGGCGAACCTAGACTTCGCGTCCGACGTCATGCACCTCGCGGACCTCGGTTGCGGGAGCATATCCGTGGAGCCCGTGGTCGGGGGGCGGGATGCGTCTTACGGCATCCGCGCGGGCGACCTCGACGCCATCGGCCGGGAATACGAGCGCCTGGCCACGCTCTTTCTTGAGCGACACGCCGAGGGAAAGGGGTTCTCGTTTTACCATTTCAACGTGGATCTTGAGGGCGGCCCGTGCCTTGCGCGACGCCTCGCGGGTTGCGGCTCGGGCGTGGACTATCTCGCTGTGGCGCCCGACGGGAGCGTGTACCCATGCCATCAGTTCGTGGGGCAACGCGAGCTCCTCATGGGCGACGTGTTCGAGGGCGAAATGGATGAAGTGCTCGTGGAGAGGTTCCGGGGCGCACACGTCTACACGAAGCGCGGCTGCGCCGAGTGCTGGGCGCGGTTCATCTGCAGCGGCGGGTGCCACGCAAATGCCTACTTTTCGTCGGGCGATATCCTCACCCCTGAACCCGTGGCGTGCGCGATCCAGAAGAAGCGCATCGAGTGCGCGCTGGCCGTGCAGGCTTTGCTGCGGGATGCTGGGGATGCCGCTTCGTGATCCACGGGCCGCGCCCGCACCTCGTTTCGACCTGCTATCTCTTGGTATCATTGACACCCAGGCAAGCTGCGCGACACCCGGGCGCCCCGGCAGCGCGACCACACCACACCCCTACGCCCCCAAGCCTAGCATTCCGAGAAACTCCAGGCCGAGATAGCTCCCCAGGCAGACCAGGACCAGTGCGATGGCAGCCTTCACTGTCGTAGCCTGACGTCGCGTGAAAGCCGCCAAGCGTTCCGACGTCGTGCCGAGATATGTGAGGGTAACCGCGCATAGCATCGGCGCTATGAACGCCAGGTTGTACAGGATCAACATGGCAGCGGGTCGTCCCGAATCGCCACCTGCCTGCACCATGTATGCGATGGTAGGCAAATACAACTGGCCGGTGCATACGAACTCCGTGGTTGCGACGACCGCCCCGGTCAGGAGGGCCGCCGCCCCAAGATGAGGCGAGGATGCCGCACGCTTGATCGCGGCGTGGGCGAACTTCGTGAGGCGGCGGGGGAGCCTCAACTTCACGTTGGAGGGAAACCCCGGGCGCATTTGCAGCAAGTCATGTATCGTCGCGGCCGCTAGTGCAAAGCACATGACGGCGGCCGCTAAATACACCGCCCTGTGAACGAAGGGCATGCCCCGGAAGGCGCGCATGACCCTGAGCAGCCCGAAGCCCGCTGCGACATACGTCGCGAAGACCCCTCCTGCGAACGCAACGCCAGTCGCGAGGATCTGCAGCCTGTCTTTGCCCGCGAACGTCAGATACGACACGAGGAAGACGAGGATGGCGAAGGCACACGGGTTGATCCCATCTACGAACCCTGCGGCAGCGACGATAGCCGCGGTCAGCATGGAGCCCTCTCTCCTTAAGGCGCGCTCTGCCGCCTCGATCTCCTCGTCTCCGATATCGAGAGACCCTGCCTGGGGGTCGTGCCCGTCAACTAGCCTCAGCAGGTGCTCGAGGGTGATGTCGCGTGAGGTGAGGTAGCGCGGCCCGAGGAACACCATGGGCACAGTGCGCCTGGAGTCGGCCGGGACGCCCGCGGCGTAGCAGAACGCCCGGAGCAAGGCCTGGTTTGCGGGGAACGCGACGTCGTGCTCGACAACCGAGACTTGCGGCCTCAGGGCGACGAGCCGAGCGACTTGCAACCTTGCGATCTCACAACTTGGGCAGGCCGAGCTGTAGAAGAGGTGAACCTGGACGCGCGCGCCGCTGTCGCCCCGGCCGCGCGGCGCAAGGACGACACCACCGCCGGAGGTGGCAGGGTGCGAAGATAGGATCCGCGCGCCGATGGCTGCCGCGAGCAGAGCCAGGCCAACGGTCAGCAACACGGTGCGGGATGTTGCGAAGCGATGCAAGCGGAAGCGATCCAAACGGCACCCGCCTTCCCTGGACACGATGCGTATCACTCCCCATTCCACACGCCGTCACTCCCGGGACTCGAGTCCTCGTCTCTCATCAGTCTATGTGGCCGCCGCTTGCAGCAAGATTCCTCCCGGGCTTCGTGCGACCGTTTCGCGACGAAAACCTTCCACGGTCGGAAGGATCTCTTCAATGAGGATTGAATATATTAGCCAGTTGTTAAATCACGCTAAACAGCCCGGAACGTGACGATTCATGCAGGGAGCGGCTTGAGCCATTCCGGGGAGATGCCAGGGGGACCGCAGTTGGACCATGTGAAGCATCTTCAGTGCACGACGTGTGGCGCGGTCGTGGAGCACGAGAGCTGCGGAGGCTGGGCGCTCACATGCCCATCCTGCGGCAACCAGGGCATTCTGGACGTGGTGTACGATTACGACGCCATCGCGCGCAGGATAGGCGGAGACAAAGGGTGCGACGCTGGCCGCGAGGTCTTTGCCGCCGGCGAGGATTCCATGTGGCGTTACGCGGCGTTCCTGCCCGTTGACCCAGCCTGGGAGAGGCCGCCGCTTCGGATCGGGTGGACCCCGCTCTATGACGCGCATCGCCTTGCCCGCGCCCTCGGGGCGCGCTCCGTCTTCGTGAAAGACGAAGGGGTGAACCCGACGGCGTCGCTCAAGGACCGGGCGTCGGCCATCGCGGCCGTCCGCGCGAAGGCGGCCGGCCGGCGCGTCGTCGCTTGCGCGTCCACGGGCAACGCCGCCTCGTCGCTCGCAGGGTGCGCCGCGTCGATGGGCCTGCGGTCGTGCATCTTCGTGCCCAGGCGGGCTCCCCGCGGCAAACTCATGCAGCTGCTCATGTACGGTGCCTCGGTCGTCTCCGTAGACGGCTCCTACCACGACGCCTTCTTGCTCTCGGCGGCCGCCATTGACAAGTGGGGCTGGTACAACCGCAACGCTGCAATCAACCCATACCTCGTCGAAGGCAAGAAGACCGTGAGCTTCGAGATATGCGAGCAGCTCGGGTGGCGAGTCCCCGACTGGGTGGTGGTCTCGGTCGGCGACGGCTGCACCATAGCCGGTGTGTACAAAGGTTTCCACGACTTTTGGAGGACCGGCCTCATAACGCGAATTCCGCGCATCCTCGGCGTCCAAGCCGCCGGATGCCAGCCCATTGTGGAGGCGTTCAAGTCGGGCGCCGACCGCTTCCGGCCGTGGCCCGAGAACACCCTGGCCGATAGCATAGCGGTGGGGGTGCCTCGCAACCCGACGAAGGCCCTGAACGCCGTGCGCGAGTCCGGCGGTAACATGGTTGCCGTGACGGATGACGAGATCCTCCGCGCCATGAGGTTGCTCGGGTCGACAACCGGCGTGTTCAGCGAGCCAGCCGGAGCCGCTAGCCTCGCGGGCCTTATCGCCGCTTTCGAGGGCGGCGTCATAGACCGTGAGGAGACGGTTGTCATCATCGCCACCGGCAACGGGCTCAAAGACATCGCCAACGCTGAGCGGGCTGCGCCCCCTCCCATAGAGGTCGGTCCGGCCATCGAAGAGTTGGAGCGGGTGCTCGGGGCGCGCGCAGGCGACCTTCTGACGCAGGGGGAATGATGTTGCTCGGTAAAAAGATCCGCGAAAAGCGCCGGGAACAGGGGAAGAGCCTGAGCGAACTCGCCGCGCTCACGGGGCTCACAGCGAGTTTCTTGAGCCAGGTCGAAAGAGACGTGGCTGAGCCGTCCATTACGTCGCTGCGCAAGATCGCTGAGGCACTCGATGTGCCCATATTCTACTTTCTCCTCGATTCGGACGGTTATAGCCCCGTGGTGAGGAAGGACAGCCGGAAGACACTGAAGTTTCCCCGGTCCCACTTGGCGTTCGAGCTCCTGTCGCCCGACCTTAACAGACAGATGGAGGTCATGATGGCGACGCTCAAGCCCGGCACTTCAACTTGCGAGGAGCCCCTGGCGCATCCTGGCGAGGAATGTACCGTGGTGCTACAGGGCGCCATGGATATACAGGTGGGGGATGAGCGCTACCACCTTGAGGAAGGCGACAGCATCTACTACTATTGCGCTATCCCGCACAAGATCACGAGCGTCGGCAACAAGGACCTCGTTTTCATCTCCGCGATCACGCCGCCGGAGTTCTGACAGGCTCCGTATTTCGGGAGCGGCAGCGGCAGGCGGGGAACGGATGGACCAAATTCGGGCGGGCCGTGGCTCTCGGCAACAGGGGAGAGGACCGCGGACCGGTCATCCGGGGGAGGAGAGGACGACATGCGGACGACGATCGTTGTGGCGCTTGGGGGCAACGCTATTCTGAAGCCCGGCGAGAAGGGCACCGCCGAGCAGCAGATGAACAACGTCAGGTCCACGTGCCGGAGCATCGTTCAGCTTCTGAAAAGGGGTCACAGGGTAGTCATCACGCACGGCAACGGTCCGCAGGTCGGGAACATCCTCATCCAAAACCACAGCGCGCGCGACATCGTCCCCGCGATGCCGCTCGACGTGTGCGGAGCTGAGAGCCAAGGTCTCATCGGTTACATGATCCAGCAGGCCATGCACAACGAGATCGTCCGCGAGGGTCTGCGGGCCTCGGTCGTCACAGTGCTCACGCAAGTGGTGGTGGACCCCGTCGATCCCGCTTTCGCGAATCCGACCAAACCGATCGGCCCGTTCTACTCGGAGGAAGAGGCGAAGCGCTTCATGACAGAGCGGGGTGAGGTGTGGAAGGAAGACGCCGGCCGCGGCTGGCGCAAGGTGGTCCCGTCGCCGCTTCCTGTTCAGATATTCGAGAGGCGTGCCATCGAGAGCCTCCTCGACAGGGGAGAGGTGGTCATCGCTGCGGGCGGCGGCGGCATCCCCGTTATCAAGGAAGGAGACACGCTACGCGGCGTCGAGGCGGTCATCGACAAGGATCTCGCCAGCGCTAAGCTGGGAACGGACATCGGTGCGGATGTGTTGCTCATCCTGACAGACGTGGAGAAGGTTGCGCTCAACTACCGCACCCCATCACAGGTCTTTCTCGACAGCATGACCATAGAGGAAGCCAGACGTCACATGGCCGAGGGACACTTCAAGGCGGGCAGCATGGGCCCCAAGGTGCAAGCGTCCATAAACTTCGCTTCGTCCGGCGGGCTCGCGATAATCACGTCCCTCGACAAGTGCCTGGAGGCGCTCGATGGCCGGAGCGGCACGAGGATATCGCGCTGACGCGCCGCCGAACATGCGCCCGGCGAGAGACGGAGGCGCCGGGGAAAGGGAGGGGTCGATATGGACTTCCTCATCGTGGGGGGACTCGTGGTGACCGCCGAAGGGGAGTTCCGCGCGGATGTGGCGGTGGACGGAGGCAAGATCGTCTCGGTGGGCGAGGGTTTGCCCCGGACACCGGAGGCCGTGGTCCTCGACGCGTCGGGCAGTTACGTGCTCCCCGGGGTCATAGACGCGCACACCCATTTCGCCCTCCGCTCTCGTGGGACGGTTACTGCCGACGACTTCGCGTCGGGCATGCGTTCGGCAGCGTCCGGCGGCGTGACCTGCGTCATCGACTTCGCCGACCAGGTTGCAGGGGCTTCGATGGCAGGCGCCGCCCGGGCGCGTATCGACGAGGCGGCGGCCGTGGCGTCGGTGGACTTCGCCCTGCACATGACCATCACGAACGTGCCCTCCGACATCGAGGCCGAGGCCGCGGCGCTCGCCCGCATGGGCATCGGGGCGGTCAAGCTCTTCACGACTTACCGTGCCGCGGGTTACCTCCTTGATGACGCGGACTTCCTGGCGGTGTCCGAGGCGGCGAAGAACGCCGGGCTCCTGGTGACGGTTCACGCCGAGGACAATGATACCGTGGAGGCGATCGAGTCCGCGCTCCGGGCGGAAGGCAGGACATCGCCCGCGCACCACGCCGAGTCCCGCCCGTCGGAGGCCGAGGCGGCAGCCATAAGGAAAGTGGCCGCGAGCCTCGGCGCCCTCGGGATTCCCGTGTACTTCGTCCACGTGTCCAGCGCGGCCGGCCTCCACGCGGTTCGTGAGGCTCGGCGATTGGGATACACGGTATACGCGGAGACGTGCCCCCATTACCTTCTGCTTACGTCCGAGCAATACTCAGGCGACATGGCGCGTGAGCTGATCATGACGCCACCGCTCCGAAAAGCGGCGGATACAGCTGCGCTCTGGGACGCCGTTCTTGGCGGCGAGATCGACGTCATCGCCACCGATCATTGCGCGTTCACGCGGGACCAGAAGGCCTTCGGCGAGACGTGCTTCGATGTGCTTCCCGGAATCCCTGGAGTCGAGACGTTGCTGCCTCTTGTTCATCACGAGGGGGTTGTGCGCCGGGGCATGAGCCTCCGCGACATGGTGAGGATGCTTTCATACAACCCGGCGAGGCTGTTCGGGCTGTTTCCGAGGAAAGGGACGATCGCCCCGGGCTCTGACGCGGACATCGTGATATTCGACCCCGGGTGCGTCCGCACGATCAGCGCGCCGGAGCTTCACTCAAAGGCGGGATACACGCCTTATGAGGGAAGGAGGGTACAGGGCTGGCCCAGAATGGCGATGGTTCGAGGCAGGGTCGTGTGCAGGAATGATCAGTTCGTTGGAGCTCCCGGTTGGGGCCGGTTCGTTACGGCCGCGCCTGGGGAGCGAAGGGCGGAGGAGGGATGAGTTTGGGCGGCGCCAGCGCGGACAGGGAACAAGCTACGAAGATAAGGGAGGCTGTGGAGGGATACAGGGAGAACATCGTCACGTTTCTTCGAGAGCTAATCGCGATACCGAGCACCAGCACGAATGAAGGCGAGTGTATCTGCCGGATCCGACTTGAGATGGAAAGGGCCGGGTTCGATGACGTGAAGGTGGACGCCATCGGCAACGTCATCGGCACGATGGGGTCGGGGCGTCGCAAGATCCTGTACGACTCGCACATCGATACGGTGGGCGTGGGAGACCGCGCCGCGTGGAAGTGGGACCCGTTCCAGGGCAAGTATGAAAACGGCGTTGTATACGGACGCGGCGCGTCTGACAACAAGGCTGCCATCGCCTGCATGGTGTGGGGCGCGCGCGTCATGACAGACCTGAGACTCCTTCCCGACGACGTCACCTTGCACGTCGCCGGAGTGGTGCAAGAAGAGGACTGCGACGGGTGGGCCGTCCACGAGATGATCACCACTCAAGGGATTCAACCGGAGTGCGTGGTGCTTGGCGAGTGCACCAGCCTGCAGATAAACCGCGGGCATCGCGGCCGGTGTGAAATCAAAGTGACCACGAAGGGCGTGTCGTGCCACGCGAGCGCTCCCGCGCGCGGGGTGAACGCCATCTACAAGATGGTGCCTATAGTGGCGGGCATCGAGGATCTCAATGGCAGGCTCAAAGACGACCCGTTCCTTGGGCGCGGGACCATCGCCGTGACGTCCATCGAGTGCAAGACCGGCTCGCTCAACGTCGTGCCAGATGAGTGCACGATCTACGTGGACAGACGGATGACAGTGGGCGAGACCACCGAGTCATCCATCGAGGAGATCCGGTCGCTGCCCGGGGCCGAAGACGCGGATGTGGGCCTGCTCACGTACGATTCGCCGAGCTACACAGGATACAGGCGGAGCTGGGAGAAGTATTTCCCCACGTGGGTCCTGGAGGAGGACCACCCTCTGGTGCAGGCGGGCGTGAAGTGCGCTGAGTCGCTCTTCGGCGAAAAGCCCCGCACGAGCAAATGGGTGTTTTCGACCGACGGCACCGCCACCATGGGGAGGCTCGGCATCCCTACAATCGGGTTCGGGCCGGGCGAGGAGAGGCACTCTCACTCCGTGGACGATCAAGTAAGCGTGGAGCATCTCGTGAGGTCTGCCATGTTCTATGCTCTGTTTCCGACGGTGTACAGGCAGGTAACGGAGCGATCCTTCTAAACGGGGGTGCAGAAATCCTCCCGACTTTTGGGAGGGGCTGCCGGTGATTGCAGGAGGGTGTCAAAATCCGGCCACTGGCCTGATGGGCCGGATTTTGGCGAAGCGCGCCCCGCTTGGGGCGCCGTCCCCGAGTGCAACACCGGCAACCCGGCAACTACTGGAAATGGGGGAAGGACTAACGCACCCTCACTTAGAAATCCTTCTAGAGAAGGACCGTCCCGATTGGCCCGCCCCATTGGAAGGGGCAAACGGTAGAAGAGGAGGAATGCATGGTGCATTCTCTATTGCGCGGCAAACACTTTATCACCACGCAGGAGTGGACGAGGGAAGAGCTGGAGATGGTCCTGGACGTCGCCTGGGACCTCAAGAAGCTCTTCGCCATGGGGGTTCCCCATCGTTACCTGCAAGACAAGACCCTTTTCATGATGTTCTTCGAGCAGTCCACGAGGACCCGGAACTCCTTCGAGGCCGGCATGACGCAGCTCGGCGGGCATGCTCACGATCTCACCCCCGACAAGCTGCAGATAAGCCACGGAGAGGCTGCGGAGGACACGGCGATGGTCCTCAGCAGGTATGGCCACGGCATCGCCATTCGAAACTGCTTCTTTGGAATAGGCAACAAGTACATACGCGAGGTCGCCAAGTGGTCGAGCGTTCCCGTCTTCAACATGCAGTGCGACCTGTACCATCCGTGCCAGGCGCTCGGTGATCTCATGACGATAAGGGAGAAGTTCGCGGGCGAGCTTCGGGGGCGCAAATTCGTGGTCTCGTGGGCTTACGCTCCGAGCTACATGAAGCCCATGTCGGTCCCGCAATCGCTCATCCTTCTCATGACCCGGTTCGGGATGGATGTGACTCTTGCTCACCCGCCCGAGTTCAGGCTGATGCCGGAGATCATGAAGCAGGCCGAGGAAAACGCCCGGCAGGCAGGAGTGAAATTCGAAGTGGTCCACGACATGGACGCGGCCTTCGAGGGGGCGCACGTAGTCTACCCGAAGAGCTGGGGAGCGCTCATGACCACCCAGGACAAGGATGAGTCAATGGCAATCGCAAAGAAGTACACAGACTGGATATGCGATGAGAGGCGCATGAAGCTCACGGCCCCGGACTCCATCTACATGCACTGCTTGCCGGCCGACCGTGGCTACGAGGTCACCGACGAGGTGATGGACGGGCCGCACTCGGTGGTCTTCGACGAGGCCGAGAACAGGCTGCACGTGCAGAAGGCGCTCCTTACGCTTTGCATGGGCGGGCGGCCATGAGGGTGCCCGTGAGCGCTCGCACCTGACAGGTTCGAGCAGGGCGCAGCTCATATGCTGAAAAGCGGCGCGAGCTTCCGGCGATCTACCAAGGCTTGGCCTGGTGCCCCGGGGGCGGCCATAAGGCTTGGCACTGCACGGCAATGATTCATGAAGGGTCGGTGATGTCGAGTGGCGGGTGTGCGTTGTGATGCGGTCGGCCATCGCGATGATGCGGGGGATGCGCGGGGGCCGGGAGAGAGGCCCGCTCTCGGGCCGAGGACGACGCTCGAGGTGAACGTGCGCGTGAACGGTCGCCTGGTCACGGCCGATATCCCCGCGACGCGGACCCTGCTCGAGTTTCTGCGTGATGACCTCGGCCTCACCGGCACGAAGGAAGGGTGCGGCAAGGGCGAGTGCGGCGCGTGCACGGTGCTCGTGGACGGGAGGCCTGTCAACTCCTGCCTTATGCTGGCATATCAGGCGGACGGGAAGGACGTCGTGACCGTGGAAGGCCTCGAGCGCGACGGCAAGCTTCACCCGATCCAGGAGGCGTTCGTCGCCGAAGGCGCCGTGCAGTGCGGGTTTTGCATCCCAGGGATGATCATGTCAGCAAAAGCGTTACTGGATGCCGAGCCCTCGCCGACCAAGGACGAGATCAGGCGAGCGATATCAGGCAACCTCTGCAGGTGCACTGGATATGCCAAGATAGTGAAGGCGATCGAGAGAGCGGCGGCGGCTCTCCGGGAGGCGGGGCGCGGCGGGGGTTCCGGAAGCCCGGGTGCGTTCGGGGAAGAAAAGGGCGGCGCCGGCCCTGAGCCAAGATGAGCTGCGGTGCGGTGATCCTGGCGGCGGGCGAGTCGCGAAGGATGGGAAGGCTCAAACAGACCCTGCCCTGGGGCGACCGGACTGTAGTGGAAGCCGCGGTTGACGCGGCCCTCGACGCCGCGGACGTTTCCGAGGTCGTGGTGGTGCTCGGTCACGAAGCCCAGGCAGTGGCGTCGGCGCTCACATCGCGCCCGCGCCCGAGGATGCGCGTGGTCGTGAACGCCGATTACCACCTTGGGATGCTCTCCTCAGTCAAGACCGGGGTTCGCGCGCTGGCTGATGGGATCGAGGCGTTCCTCGTCGCTCCCGCGGACCAGGCCGGCGTCTCCGCTGAGGATTACCGTCTGGTTGTGCAGGCGTACCGGCGCGCGCGGCCTCAGGTGGATATCGTCATACCCACGTGCCGCGGGCGCGGCGGTCACCCGACTCTTTTCGCAGCCGACGTGAGGCGCGAGGTGCTGGACCTGCCGTACGATGGGCGCGGTCTTCTCGACCTCATCGCGCGGCATGAAGGCCGGGTCCTCCGCGTGGAGCTGGATAGGCCAGGGATGGTCGCGGACCTTGATACGGCGGAGGACTACGAGCGGGCCTTGGAGATTAGGAAGACGCGGATTTTCTGATGAATCCGTTAAGTGAAACAAGAGGGAGAAAGGAACGAGCTCCGAGTGAACACGGGACAGGCAAATGGATCGGAGAGTGGGCGGGCGCCTGAATGCAGGCCCGAAGTGGGGTCGGCCCCCCAGTCAGGTCCTCGCGGATCGGCATCGGGCGCCGGGCCAGCTGACGCCGTCGCCATCTACAGGGAGATAGCCCGCCTCATCGATGAAGGCGGTCGTGCGGCGCTCGCCACCGTGATCGCCACCGAGGCTTCATCGCCGGGGCTTCCCGGCTTCAAGATGCTGGTCTTCCCGGGCGGGGCTACCGTCGGAACGGTGGGCGGAGGAGCCCTCGAGGCCAGGATCATTCGTGAGGCCGAGGATGCTCTGGCAAGCGGGAGGCCGAGGCTCGTCCAGGTGGAGCTTGCGCCGGGCACCCAGGACAATCTGGGGATGATCTGCGGCGGAGCGGCTACGGTGTACATCGAGCCCATCGTGCCTAGGCCGAGAGTCGTAGTGTTCGGTGCCGGGCACGTGGGCGCGGCGGTAGCCCATATCGCAACCGTGGCGGGGTTCAGCGTCGTGGTTGTGGATGACCGGCCGGAGTTCGCCGACAGGGAAAAGCTCGTGGCCGATGAGGTTGTCGTCTCGGATCTTGGGGAGGCGGCCCGCGCGATACCGATGGACGCCGGGACGTACGTGGTCATCGTAACGCGGGGCCACGCCCATGACCGAAGGGTCCTGACGGAGTGCCTGAGGCGCGAGCCGCGCCCATGCTACGTCGGCATGATCGGGAGCCGGTCGAAGGTGCGTGCCACGTTCGACGCGCTCCTCGGCGAGGGCTTCTCTCAGGCCGACGTGGCGTACGTGCATGCGCCGATAGGGCTTGATATAGGCGCTCAAACGGCCCAGGAGATCGCCGTGGCCATCGTGGCTCAAATGATCCAGGTCAAGAACAACAAGCGCTGAGCACGCTCGCTCGCCCCGGTAGGCTGAGCATGGGGCTATGAGTCTTCGTTTCTCTTTCTGAGAGAGCTAGTGTTGCCGGTGTTGCGCTCCGGGGACGGCGCGCTTGCGGCGCGCCTCGTTCGAATTCGGCGCGCGGGACGGCCGAATTCTCAACGCCCCGTCGCACAACCACCGGCAACACTAGGCAGGACTTGTGTGGTGCAAAGCAGCGCGAGCTCGTCTCGTAAGGTAGGGATCTACTCGGTAGGTATCGGTCTGGTCTGGGCCGGGCTGCGGAGTTTTGGCGAGGAGGCGGTCATCCGGATGGGTGCTAGAGCCAGGATGAGGGAGCTTTCACCAGAGGCGCGGAGGACGGGCTTCGAGGAGGTCCAGGGCGGGCTTCCGATTCACGAGGCTCTCGCCGAGGCCTCAAGGTGCCTTTTCTGTCACGACGCCCCGTGTGTCGCGGGGTGCCCGGCCGGCGTGGATGTGCCGGGCTTCATCCGGAGGCTGAAGACGAAGAACTTCATCGGTGCGGCGCGGCTCATACGCGAGGCCAACGTGTTCGCGGGCGTCTGCGCGAGGGTATGCCCTGCTGAGGAGCTCTGCGAGAAAAGGTGTTCCAGCACGAACCTTTCCGAACCGATAGCAATAGCTGCGCTCCAGCGGTTTGTCGCAGACGAGGAGATGAAGCGAGGGATCAAGCCGCCGGGGCCGGGCGGGCCAACCGGTAGGAGGGTGGCGGTGATCGGGTCGGGTCCTGCGGGCCTCGCGTGCGCCCACGAGCTCGCACGACGCGGTCACGCGGTGACGGTTTACGAGAGCGCGCAGAAACCGGGTGGGCTCCTCGTCCGCGGGATACCCCGGTACAGGCTCCCGCTCGCGGTGGCCGAAGCCGAGATAGTCGCCGTGCTCGCATCACCTTCCATAGAGGTGAAACCTGGGATTTGCGTGGGCAAGGACGCGTCGGCAGCCGAGATCCGCGGGTCGTACCACGCGGTTTTCCTCGCTCCCGGCCTGGGCTACCAGTCGTTGCTCGGGATTCCGGGAGAAGACCTCGCTGGCGTTCTGCCGGCCGGCGAGTTTCTGCAGAGGACGGCCACCGGAGACTGCCCGAGCCTTGTTGGAAAAGTGGCGGTCATTGGCGGTGGGAACGTGGCGATGGACGCGGCGTGCTCGGCGTTGCGCTGCGGCGCGTCGGAGGTCGTGGTGCTGTACCGGCGTTCACGTGAGGAAATGCCCGCCTGGAAAAGGGAGTATGAATTCGCGGTTGCGGAAGGCGTGAGGTTCGAGTTCCTTACGAGCCCCGTGAGGTTCATCGGCCGGGACGGACGTCTCGCGGGAATCGAGTGTGTCCGCACGCGCCTGGGTGAGCCTGACTCGAGCGGGCGGAGAAGGCCAGAAATGATCCCTGGGACTGAGCATATGATCGAGGTACCTACCGCCATCGTGGCGGCTGGCCAAGCCCCGTGGCCGGGGCTCGCTGAGCTTTTCAGCGGGCTTGCCGTTGAGGGGGCCGGCGTCATCATGGTAGGGAACGAAACGCGGATGACGTCGGTCGAAGGGGTGTTCGCCGGGGGCGACGCTGTGAACGGCGGCGCCACTGTCGTGCGCGCTGTGGCCGAGGGGAAGCGTGCGGCTGAGGTCATCGATGGTTACCTAAGGTAAGCGGGATCCCGACGGAACTCGGAGGTGAGGTTCAGGCGATGGGCATCGGCTGGGTGGCCAGGCAAAAACGAACGCATCTCTTTTCTTCACTCGCCCGCTCGGGCGACGAAGCAACGGTCACGCGCTACGACATCTCTGTGTGGACCGACGTCGAACAAGGAAAGCTCGAGGCCACTGCTGTCCTCGTCCTGAAGGCGCTCGCGCCCGGCGTGACGAAGCACTGTTTCGTGCTGAACAAAGGCCTTGCCGTGAGCGCTGTGGTCATGGACGGCGAGCGCGTGGAGACGCGCGAAACGGAGCTCGCGGACGCGCCTGGGCTGAAGGCTGTATGGGTCTATCTGCTGGAGCCTCTCGAGGAGGGACGGGAAGCGCGACTTACCTTCATATACGGCGGCCGGCCGGCGGGCGGCAGGTGGGCGCGCATAGAAGAGGGCGGCCTGCGCCTCTCGCGGAGGTCAGCATGGTATCCAGTCGGGGCGGGGTTCGATTCGTTCACGGCGAGGGTGTCGTGCGCGACGTTCCCAGGGATGGTCGGGGTAACCGATGGGGATCTCGTCTCGTCGTCGCAGACCGAGGGCCGGGCCGTGTACGTCTGGGAGACGCGGGAGCCCCTTTCCGGGCTTGCGCTTACGGCCGGGAGATTCACACTGGAGCGTGCGACGCATAAAGGCCTACAACTCGACCTTTACCTAGGCCCTCGGCTCACGGAACAGGCTCCCGAGGTCATGGAGCTTTTCCGCGGGGTCATCGACGCGTACATATCGATGCTTGGTGAGCCGGAAACCCGGCGTTTTGCCGTGGTGCTCAGGCGCCAGTACCCAGGGGATGAGCACCTCGTGCGGCTTGTCGCGGCTCTTGCCCACGAAACAGCGCATATCTGGTGGGGCAGCCCGATCTCTGTCGGGTTCGGCGATACATGGTTCCACGAGGCGCTGGCGCGGGCGATGGCGTACGAGACCGTCGGGCGCGTTCTCGGGGATGAGGCACACGCTGCGCTCATCCATGAGGAGATCGACAGGTACGCGGCTGACTCCGCTGTCGGATCGGGAGGCGAGGAAAGCGTGCTGTCGTGGGCGAGGAGCCGCGTGCTCGACGCGCCGAGGCACGTTTGTATCAGGTCAGCCCTGGTGTTGAGGCTCGTTCACCACACGCTCGGAAGCGAGGCCTTTTTCGAAACACTCAGGCGGCACGTGGCGATGTACAGGGCGAAGCCGTCCGGTCTCGCGGAGTTCGTAAAGATCGCGGAGAGGGTGTCGGGCAAACCTGTGGATGGTCTCATCAAGCAATGGCTCGGCACGACCGCGAGTTTTGCGTACGAGATCCGCGGTGCGCGGTGCTCTCCGAAGCCTGGGGGAGGTTTTGTGACGAAATTCTCGCTTGTGAACACGGGCGACGCGGTCGGTCCCGTCCAGGCTGACGTGCTTCTCGCGGGCGGTGAGTGGGAGACGCGCGAGAAGGTCACCCTCACCGGCCGGGACCAGGTCCTCATGATATGCACTAAACATCCGGTTAGGTGCATCCTGCTTGATCCCGATGCCTATCTTCCGAACCGCAGCTGGAAGCGGTGCAAGGTCAGCCTTGCGTCAGATGCGATCCCTGGGCGCGGGCCGGAGCCTGGTCAGCCTGGTCAGGGTGTAGGCTCGCATCTGTCGCGGGGAGATCTCTCTCGCTGAGGAACGGCGGGGACCTGTGGCGCTCCACTCAGGAGAGGAAGAGCGGCTGTGAGAGGTGACGCACACATTCTGGCACACGGGAGGGACCGGAGTTGGCAGACCTATCCATCGAGTTTTGTGGGGTGAGATTTCCAAATCCGTTCACGCTTGCGGCCGCACCGCCTACGGACAGCGCGGAGCTGGTCGCGCGCGCGTTCGAGGCCGGTTGGGGCGGCGCGATCCTCAAGACCACCTCGGTCGAAACCGAGGTTGTCGAGCTCGTGTACCCGATGATGGCGGGGCTCGATTACGAGGAGAAGAAGCTCATGGGGCTCGAGAACATCGACCTCATCTCCGAGCGCCACATCGATCAGGTTGAGGAGGACGTGAGGGCTCTCAAGAAAGAATACCCCGACAGGGTGGTCGGTGCGAGCATCATGGGCGCGAAAAAGGAAGACTGGCAGGAACTCGTGCGAAGGCTGGAAGCGGCCGGCGTGGACCTGATTGAGTGCAGCTTCTCATGCCCGCACGGCATGCCAGAGAGGGGTATGGGCTCCACCATCGGCCAGGACCCGGAGTTCACGGAGCGCACTGCACGGTGGGTGAAAGAGGCCGCGAAGCGCGTCCCGGTCGTCATCAAGCTGACCCCTCAGATAGCAGACATCACCGCGGCAGCTCGTGCCGTGAAAAGGTCGGGGGCTGACGGGGTCTGCGCCATCAACACGCTGAAGAGCCTCATCGGGATCGATCTCGACACGTTCGTTCCCTATCCAAACGTGGGCGGCTATTCAACTTTTGGTGGCTATTCCGGACCTGCGATCAAGCCCGTCGCCCTCCGGTGCGTGGCCGAGATCGCTAAGGCCGTCGACATCCCCATCGCTGCGGTGGGCGGCATCAGCACATGGAGAGACGCTGTGGAATTCCTCTTGGTAGGTGCCACCAACATCCAGCTCTGCACGGCTGTGATGAGGCACGGCTTCAGGATCATCGAGGACCTTGTCGACGGCCTCGATGTTTACCTGGAGGAAAAGGGCATGAGCTCCGTTCGCGAGCTTGTTGGCAAATCCCTCCCATACATCGTTGAACACTCGCGGCTCTCGCGCAAGCACAAAGTGGTTGCCACGATCAATCACGAAATGTGTATCAAGGACGACCTCTGCTACATCGCTTGCAGGGACGGCGGGCACCAAGCCATCGAGCTCGACTCCAACCGTCTGCCCAGGGTAGACGAGAACAAGTGCAAGGGCTGCGGCATGTGCGCCACGGTATGCCCGGTTTACGAGTGCATACAGCTTAAGCCAAAGGTGGGAGCGGTGTGAAGCCATTTAGCGTCGCGGTCCCTGAAAGCGTGGATGAAGCTCTCGAGGCCCTCGCCAGGTGGGGGCCCGAGGCGCGGATCATAGCCGGGGGGACCGACATCGTCGTCGAGATGAAGGAGGAGAAGCGTGCCCCGGCGGTCCTGGTGGATATCAGCCGCCTCGAGGAGCTCCGCGGGGTGCGCGTTGAGGATGGCGCAGCCGCGCCGTGCGAGGACAAGCCCGCCGGAGCAGCGGTCCGTGGTGGCGTGGTGTGGGTCGGCGCACTCACCACCCATGCCGACGTTGCGTCGTCCCCTATTGTGAGGGCGGCCGCTCCGTTGCTCGCTGACGCGTGCGCCCACGTGGGCTCGCCCCAAATAAGGGCAAGAGGGACCATCGGCGGTAACCTGTGCACGGCCTCCCCGGCGGGAGACGTGATACCGCCGCTCTTCACGCTGGAGGCGTCGGTAGATGTAAGGGGTCCCGGGGGCGTTCGGACCATTGGGGTGGAATCGTTCTTCGCGGGGCCGAAGAAGTCGGTGCTGGCCCCGGACGAGCTGGTCCTCGGAGTGAGGTTCCGCGCGCTTGGGCAGGGGTATGTGTCGTTCTTCCGCAAGCTGGGTCAGAGAGGGGCGCTCGCCATATCCGTGGTGAGCGTGGCCTTTGTCGCGCGGCGTTTGGATTCCACGACGTTCGACGACTCGCGCGTCGCTTTCGGATCGGTCGCGCCCACGGTCGTGAGGGCGCGCACGGTTGAGAAGGCGCTGGCCGGAAAGAAGCTTGATGCAGCTGCTGCGAGGTATATCTCGCGCCTCGCGTTCCGCGACGTGATGCCCATAACCGACATAAGGGGATCTCTGGCTTACCGCCAGGAGATGGCGTGTAACCTTCTCTATGAAGGTCTATTAGGCCTCATCGCTGAGGGCGACGACGCCGGGGAGGTTCGGCAGGCATGAAGGTCAACGTTGTCCTGTTCGGGACCATGCGCAAGTACGCGAAAGAGGACAAGTTCCAGATGGAATTCGAGGAGGGTGCGAAGCTCTCCGACCTCTTTGACCGCCTCAAGATAGAGGACAGGGTGTACATCATCGTCCTTGTGAACGGACGGCGGGCGGACGAGGACACCGTGCTCACGGACGGCGCGAACGTGCACATTCTAACCCCGGTGGGGGGCGGGTGAGCGCGCAAGATTTGGCCGAGCGTCAGCGCCGCGGGGCGTAGTACGTGTGCGAAAGATGCGTGTTGGTGGGGAGGAGGGAGCGCGTTTGAGCGAGCCGAGGTGGGTTGGGGCCCGGGTTTCCCGGGTCGACGCGGTGGAGAAGGTGACTGGGAAGCTCAAGTTCATGTCCGATCTCTCGTTTCCGGGCATGCTCTGGGGAGCTGTCCTGCGGAGCGCGTACCCACACGCTCTTATCAAAAAGATAGATACCTCGAAAGCCGAAGCCATGGACGGTGTGGTGGCCGTGCTGACCCACAAAGACGTGCCCGGCCTCAATGGCTTCGGCATAGTTGTTCCCGACCAGCCCGTTCTCTGTTTTGACAAGGTGCGCTACATGGGTGACGCGGTCGCGCTGGTGGCCGCGGTCTCGAAAGAAAAGGCGAGCGAGGCTCTGCGGGCCATCGACGTCGAGTACGAGCCCCTTCCCGTCGTGGACGATCCGGAGGAAGCCATGCTGGAGTCCGCGCCGAAGGTTCACGCCAGCGGGAACATCCACCATCATATCAAGGTGGAGAGGGGAGACGTGGACGCGGCGTTCCGCGAGGCCGCGGTGGTGGTCGAGAACACCTACTACACGCCCAGGCAAATGCACGCCTTCATGGAGACCGAGAGCGGCGTCGCCGCTCTGGACGAGGAGGGCAACATCACTGTCTGGTGCGGAAGCCAGCATCCCTTTAGGGACCAGCTCCAGATAGCGCGCGCCCTCGGCATGAACCCCAGGAAGATCCGCGTCGTATCGACGCCTGCCGGCGGGGCGTTCGGGGGCAAGGACGAAATAACGGTCCAGATATACCTCGCGCTCCTTGCGCTCCGGACGGGGCGTCCCGTGAAGATCGTGCTTTCGCGGGAAGAGTCGGTCATTGCTGGGATGAAACGGCATCCCATGAAGATCCGCATGAAGACCGCGGCCGCCGCGGATGGCACGCTCCTTGCGAACGAGGTGCGCGTGGTCGCCGACACGGGCGCGTACGCCTCGCTTGGTGGCCCCGTCGTAAACCTTGCCATCGAGCACTCATGCGGACCCTACCGCATGCCCAACGTGAGGCTGGAGGGATTCTGCGTGTATACCAATAACGGCCTCGCTGGAGCGTTTCGAGGGTTCGGCGCGAACCAAGTGACGTTCGCGCTGGAGACGCAGGTAGACATGATCGCCGAACGCCTCGGCTTCGACAGGCTCGAGTTCCGACTCAAGAACGCTTTGCGCCGCGGAGATGTGGCGGCTCTCGGGCATACGATGACGGCATCGGTTGGTGCGGCGGCCACACTCGAGGCTGCGTCCAGGTGCGAGCTCTGGGCGCGGCGCGAAGAATTGAAAGCAAAGCCTTCGGCCCCTTACAAGAAGCGAGGTGTGGGGCTTGCGACCGAGCTTCACGGGTGCGGGCTGGGCTTGGGGCTTCCTGACTACGGTGCGGCCACCATCGAGCTTCTGCCGGATGGACGGTTTGCTGTGGGGGTGAGCTGCCCCGAGATCGGCCAGGGCAACACCACGGCCTTCGCCCAAATGGCCGCGGATAGCCTCGGGTGTTCCGTCCGAGACATCGTGGTGGTGTCGGGGGATTCAGGGCGCACCATGGACTCCGGCACGTCCACTGCGTCTCGCTCGGTGTACACCGGCGGGAACGCCATCCGGTGCGCGGCCGCCAGGATGCGTGAGGCCATCGCGGACGTGGCCGCGGAGGAGCTGGGCGTGCCGCGCGACGACATCGCTTTCGAGCGCGGAGGCGTGCGGGCCAAACCGCGCCGACCGCAGGAAGGCGTGTCTGCTGCTGGCTTCCTTTCGTTCCGAGACATCGCGCAACTCGCGGAGGACAAGGGCAGGAGGCCCAAAACCGAAGGAGACTTCATCTGGCCGGTCGCCGACAAGGGTGTCGAGGGGCATTTCGGCCTGCCGCATCTCATTTACTCTTACATCACTCAGGTTGCGCTTGTAGAGGTGAATACCCTCACCGGCGAGGTCGAGGTGCTCCGGGCCGTGTCTATCCCAGATCCAGGCAAGGCCATAAACCCCGCAGGCATCGAGGCGCAGTCCGAGGGCGGCGTGGTGATGGGGATGGGATACGCTTTGATGGAGGATACCGTCATCGAACGGGGGATCACGAAGACGCCTGATTTCTCGACGTACATAATCCCGACCTCCCTGGACGCGCCGGACATAGAGACCATAATCGTCGAGGAACTTGAGCCATCTGGGCCCTTCGGGGCCAAGGGAATCGGGGAGGCGGTGTGTGTGCCCATCACCCCTGCCATCACAAACGCCGTCCACGATGCTACCGGTATATGGGTAACACAAATACCGGCCACCGCGGAGAGGGTGTATATGGCTCTCAAGAAACGGGACGGGAAGGCCGCAGGGGCCCGAGACGCGTGACGGCGCACAACGCGGCGCCGGCGCATGGCGGGAGGTCGGCACATGGCGCTGGAAATGGAAAGGGGGCTCGAGGCACGTGGGGAATGCTGGAGACCCGGCCGCCAGGGACGGCCTGCAGGATGAATTCAGCATAGTGCGCCACCGGGCGAGGCGTGTGGACGCGGTGGAGAAGGTGACCGGCAGGGCGAAATTCGCGGCGGATCTGTACTTCGACGGCATGCTTTACGCACGTGTGCTGCGGGCGAGGTTCCCCCACGCGAGGATCGTCCGAATCGACACAAGCGAGGCATCGAGAGTCCCGGGAGTCGCTGCTGTCATCACTCACGAGGACATCCCTGGTGCCAAGACCTTCGGACCGGTGCGGCGGGATATGCCCGTGTTCGCCTTCGACAAGACGCGTTATTTGGGCGATGGCGTGGCAATGGCCGTGGCGGCCACCGTGGAGGCGGCCGAGCGGGCTTGCGAGCTCGTGCGCGTCGAGTACCAGGAGCTTCCCGCCGTGTTTTCGCCGGAAGAAGCCATGGCGGAGGGCGCACCGATCCTACACGACGACGCGCCTGGCAACATCGTAAACCACCACGTAGTCCGCAAAGGGGACGTGGACGCCGGGTTCGCCGCGTCAGACGTCGTCATCGAGCGCGAGTACCGCACCCAGTTCATCGAGCACGCGTACATTGAGCCCGAGGCCGCGGTGGCGGTCCCGAACCCGGGCGAAGGATCCGTCACGGTATATGGGTCGATCCAGAACCCTTTCACCGCGAGGCGCGTCGTGGCGCACGTCCTCGGGGTGAGCCTGAACAGGGTTCGGATCGTTCAGTGCGCGATGGGAGGGTCGTTCGGAGGCAAGGACGACGTTATGTCGTGCATGTGCGCGCGGGCAGCGCTGGCGGCCCTCAAGACGGGACGGCCCGTGAAGATGGTGAACACCCGCGAGGAGTCCATCGTCGAGGGATACAAGCGACACCCATACGTGCTCAGGTACAAGGTCGGGGCTACGAGGGACGGCAAGCTCCTTGCCATGGAGATACGCATCCTGGCAGACGGAGGGGCCTACGCCTCGATGACGCCGTTCGTGACGTGGCGCTCGGTGGTGCAGGCGACTGGGCCTTACGAGGTCCCTAACGTCAAGACAGATGTGTACGGCGTATACACGAACAATACGTACACGGGCGCCATGAGGGGGTTCGGAAGCCCGCAGATCATCTTCGCTCACGAGTCCTTGATGGACGAGCTTGCCGCCGAGCTCAACATGGATCCGCTGGACCTGCGCCTGAAGAACGGCTTCCGGCAAGGGTCGGTCACGGCCACCGGCCAGACGCTCGACGACCACGCGGTGAGCCTTGTGGAGGTGATGCAAAAGGCCGCGGAGGCCATCGGGTACCGCGAGAAAAGGCGGGCATATGCTGAGGCGGCGCGGCGGGAAGGGGCGAAGAAGGTCCGCGGGGTCGGGCTTGCCGTGAGCTACCGCGGCGTCAGCTTGGGTGGGGAGGGCGTTGATGCGACGGGGGCCATCGTCTCGGTGCAGCAGGACGGCAGCGTATACGTGTATGCAGGCTTAGCCGAGAACGGCCAGGGGCTCCGGACGATCTTCAGCCAGATCGCCGCGGAGGAGCTCGGGTGCGACCTGGAGGACGTGGTGTTCATGGACACCGATACGTCGCTCATCCCGGACGGCGGCCCGACGGTGGCGTCGCGCAGCACCGTCATGGGCGGGTCTGCGGTGCGCGACGCCGCCCGGAAGGTCCGCGAAACGCTCCTGGGCGTGGCGGGAGAGATGCTCGGAACGTCCTCCGACGCGCTTAGGTCTTCGGGAGGCAGGATATTCGTCGCCGACGACCCCGCGCGGGGCTTGAGCTTTGGCGAGGTTGCGCAGGCCGCATACAACCGCGGGGAGCTCATGGCGGCCTTCGGCTGGTATAAGGGCCCGAAGGTCTCGTGGGACGAGGAGCACGGCCAAGGGAGGGCCTACTTCACGTACGTGTATGGTTGCCAGGCAGCTGAGGTCGAGGTGGACACCGAGACGGGCAGGGTCAAAGTGCTGAAGGTGGCCGCCGCGCACGACGTTGGCAGAGCCATCAACCCCGCGACCGTGGAGGGACAGATATACGGCGGCGTGGCCATGGGAATGGGATACGGCCTCCTGGAGGAGGTCGAAATGTCGAGGGGCGTCACGAGGACCCAGAACTTCGACGAGTACCTCATCGCCACGTCCGTGGATGTGCCAGAGGTCATCCCGATCGTGGTGGAAAACCCGGATTCGTATGGCCCGTACGGCGCGAAGACCATCGGGGAGCCTACCTGCGAGCTTCTCGCGCCGGCCATTGCGAACGCGGTGGCGCATGCGACGGGCAGGAGAGTGCGGGAGCTTCCGTTGGACCTCGAGAGAGTGCTGCTGGGGCGATCGCTCAAGGCCGCGCGCGGCAAGAGGGGAAGTGAGATGTCATGAGCCTCCTGAAACTCGGTTACGTGGTGCCGGAGACCTTGGAGGAGGCCAGCGGATTCCTGCGGGAACATGCTGGGCAGGCCGTGGCCGTCGCGGGTGGCACGGACGTCCTGGTCCAGCTCAGGCGGCAGGCCCGGCACGGGAGCCGAAGTGACCTGCGGTGGCTCGTGGATGTCTCGCGCATTCGGGGGCTTTCGGGCGTATGCACCGGCGCCGGCACCATCACGATCGGAGCGCTCACGGTGCACGAGGAGATAGCCCGAAACCCTATCGTCAGGAAGGGGGCGCGGCTTCTCGCGGAAGCATGCGCGAGCGTGGGTTCGCCGCAGGTCCGCGCGCGCGGGACGATCGGCGGGAACATAATGAACGCCTCGCCGGCGGCCGACACCATCCCTGCGCTCGTGGCGCTTTCCGCGAGGGTTCGGCTTTCGGACGTCGGAAGCACTCGCGACGTCCTCATCACAGACGTATTTGATGGGCCCTACAAGAACCGCGCTGTGCCGGGGGAGGTTCTCGTGAACGTGTATTTCGACGCGCTCCCCCCGGCGTGCGGGTGTGCCTTCGTGAAGCTAGGGCGCCGGGAGGCCCTAGCGATCGCGCGCTTGAGCTGCGCTGCGGTCATCGAACGCGATGAGGCCGGACGCGTGGTGCGGGCCGCGATCGTTCCCGGGGCATGCCTGCCGATGCCTGCGCGGGTTTCGTCGGCTGAGGAGATTTTGGTGGGCAGCATCCCCGACCACGCCGTCGTCGCCGCCGCAGCGCGGGAAGTCGCGCAGGAAATGGTGAGGAGGACGGGGGTGCGTTGGTCCACCGACTACAAGAAGCCCGCCCTTGAGGCTGTTGCTAGGCGCGCCATATGGCAGGCTTTGGGGGTGAACGTGGAGTGAGGAAAGTGGAACCGGGGACGAACGCGACCGTATCGTTCAGGGTTAATGGCCGGGCGGTCGAGGTCGAGGTTTCGCCGGAGGACAGGCTCATAGACGTGCTCCGCGAGCGCCTGCGGCTTACCGGTACCAAGGAAGGGTGCGGGATCGGTGAGTGCGGTGCTTGCACGGTGCTTCTCGATGGAAAGCCCGCGAACTCCTGCCTCGTTCCGGCTCTTCAGGTGGAAGGGCGCGAAGTCGAGACCGTGGAGGGGCTCGCGAGGGACGGCAGGCTTCACCCGCTCCAGGAAGCCTTCGTCGAGCACGCCGCGGTGCAGTGCGGGTTCTGCACGCCGGGGATGCTTATGGCGGCAGCCGCGCTCCTTCGCGAGAATCCCGAGCCCACGAGGGAGGAGATCGCCCGCGCCATTTCGGGCAACCTCTGCAGATGCACGGGGTATCACCAGATCATCTCCGCAATAGAGGACGCGGCCGCCAGGATGAAGGCGCGGGACCAGGACGGAGAGGTTCACTCAGGGGATTCGGCAGACTGAACGCATCGGAAGGGGGCACGGAACGATGCTTATCATCGGGGGAGGCCGTCTCATCACCCTCGACGCCCAGGGACGGGTGCTGGGCGACGGCGCGGTCGCTATCGAAGGCGGCATCATCCGCGATGTCGGCGCCACGGGCGAAATGAGGCGACGCTATCCAGACGCCGAGTTCATCGATGCCGGAGGCCGCGTGATCATGCCCGGCATGATAAACGCCCACATGCACCTGTACAGCACGTTTGCGCGGGGAATGGCGCTCAAAGACGCGCCGCCCCGCACATTCATCCAGATCTTGGAGCGTCTGTGGTGGAGGCTGGACAAGGCTTTGGGGCCGGAGGACGTGTACGTGAGCGCCCTGGTTCCGCTCATCGACTGCATCCGTTGCGGGACGACCACCATCCTCGATCATCACGCCAGCCCGATGGCGGTTCGGGGCAGCCTCGACCAGATAGCGTGCGCGGTGGACGAGGCCGGGATCAGGGCATGCCTGGCGTACGAGGTCTCCGACAGGGACGGCGCGGATATCGCCGACCAAGGCATCCGTGAGAACGTGAGGTTCATCGAGAGGTGCAGGCGCGAGCGAGGCGAACATCTCGCCGCGTCGTTCGGGCTCCACGCACAGCTCACTCTGTCCGACGCGACGCTGGCGAAATGCCGAGACGCCGCTGAGGGGCTCGACGTTGGGTTCCACGTTCATGTGGCCGAGGGGCTCGAGGACGTGGAGGACGCGCTGGCAAAGTCGGGCAAGCGGGTCGTGGAGCGTCTCGACGCCTTCGGCATCCTCGGTCCGAAGACCATCGCGGCTCACTGCGTTCACGTCAGCGAGGCCGAGATGGAGATCTTGCGCGAGCGCGACGTGAACGTGGTGCACAATCCCGAGTCGAACATGGGTAACGCTGTGGGCGTCGCGCCCGTCCTGCGGATGATGGATAGGGGAGTGAGGGTCGGCCTCGGGACCGACGGCTACACCGCCGATATGTTCGAGTCGGTGAAGGTCGCTAACATCCTCCATAAACTTGCCGAGAAGAACCCGAGCGCGGCGTGGGGCGAGGTGCCCGCAATGGCATTCCAGAACAACAGGGAGATCGCCCGCAGGGTTTTCGGGCTCAAGCTGGGCATGCTCGAACCGGGCGCTGCCGGTGACGTGATAGTCGTGGACTACCGTCCCCCGACGCCGCTCGACCCCTCCAACTACTGTAGCCACGTCCTGTTCGGCATGAGCGGCGGCCTGGTAGACACGACGGTGGTGGCTGGGTGTGTGCTCATGCGCGGCCGCAAGCTTACGGGGCTCGACGAGGAGAGGATCTCGGCCCGCTCGCGCGAACTCGCGAGAAGGGTGTGGGAGAGGTTCTAACGGAAAGGTGAGAGAGTTATGACACGCAAGCTGGTGTATGGCCCCACGTTCGAGGAGATGCTCCATCCCGAGCGCATCAACCCGAACGTGAGGGAGAGGGCCCTCAAGGCGTTTCAGGAGGACGTGCTCGATCCCGTCAACTTGTACAACATCACGTGGAAAGGGCCGGACAACAAGGTGAGGTGCTTCGTGGTGCCGAAGGCGCTGACGGGGGTGGAGCCAAACATCATCCTCCTTTACAGCAGAGACTTCCCCACAGGCAGCCACAAGGTGGGGGCGACGTACTCCGTGGCCGTGGAGAAGCAGCTCCGTGGGGAGATCCGGCCGGGGGAACACACGCTGGTATGGCCGTCCACAGGCAACTACGGGATCGGCGGGGCCTGGGTGGGCCCGAGGATGGGGTATGACTCTCTTGTCATACTGCCAGAGCAAATGAGCGCCGAGCGGTTCGAGCGGATAGCGTTCTACGGCGCGCGTGCCATCGCGACACCGGGCTGCGAGAGCAACGTCAAGGAGATCTACGACAAGTGCAAGGAATTGGTTGGGGCGGACCCAGATCGAGTGCGTGTCCTGAACCAATTCGAGGAGATGGGCAACTACCGGTTTCACTACTACGTCACCGGCAACAGCATAGTCGAGGCCGTCCAGGAGCTCGCCCAAAAGGGCATAGGAAACGGGAGAACGGCAGCGTTCGTATCGGCGATGGGTTCGGCAGGAACCATCGCGGCCGGCGACCGCCTGAAAGAGGTATTCTACGAGACGCGCATCGTGGGCCTCGAGCCTATCCAATGTCCCACGCTTTCCTATAACGGGTACGGCGCCCATGACATCCAGGGGATCGGCGACAAGCACGTTACGTGGATCCATAACGTGAACAACATGGACGCCATGATGTGCGTTGACGACCTGGAATGCAAGAAAGGACTTCAGCTTCTGACCGATCCCGTGGGGCTTGAGTATCTCACAGGCGACGTGGGGATCGACCAGGAGGCCGCGGAAACGCTCTCGGGCATCATCGGGATCTCGGGGGTGTGCAACATCCTGGGTGCGATCAAGACGGCGAAGTTCTACGGATTCGGCCCGAACGACAACATCGTCACCGTGGCCACGGACGCCATAGACCGATACAAGTCGGTGATGAGGGCGCTCTCGGAGAGGTACGGCGCGATGGACCGCGTGAAAGCGGCATGTCGCTATGAGGCGATATTCCTCTCTGCCAAGCTCGACTACGTGGTCGAAGGCACGGTAGAGAACCGAAAGCGCTGGCACAATCTGAAGTACTACACCTGGGTGGAGCAGCAGGGCAAGACGGTCGAGGAACTCAACGCGCAGAAGAGCCAGGAATACTGGGTGGCACAGCGCGCGAAAGTGCCCGAGATTGACGTGATGATCCGTGCTGCCCGCATGTGAGCGCGGGTCGTTGACCGCTGCGGCGGGGTAGGGAGGAGTGCCGAGGTTTCCGCCGAATATTCATAAGACACTAACTATAGCGCTCCAAGGCGTTACTCTCATATAGACCTGATAATCGTGGGTTCAGGCGTTTCTACCAGGAGGCCGCAACCAACCTGGCTATGAGAGGGCGTCCGGGGATCGTTCGCTCGATCTCGGCGCCCCGGGGCCGGTTGGGGCGGCCTTCTGAGCGAGTGGACGCAGGCTTTCGGGGTTGCGCGGAGCGCACGTTAGGTCAGTGGGGCGTGTGTTTTCCCTAGAATATGGAGCGTGTTTTCGAGCCTCACTGCCACGCGGGGACCGGTGGGCGCCGGGCGCCGGCCGAGCGCGGGTCTCCGGCGAGAACGGTGAGCGGGTGGCGGAACGGGGACGAAAGGGATCGATCACGAGAGAATGGGCGATTGGAGGTGAGGGGCGTGCTGGAGGTCTTGGTGGACCGTCGGGCGTGCTGTGTGCCCGAGGGGACGACCATCCTGGAGGCCGCGAGGCGCGCCGGAGCGCGGGTGCCGACGCTGTGCCACCATCCATGGATCGAGCGCGGCGCGGGGTGTGGAGTGTGCGTGGTCGAGGTGGAGGGCAGGGACGATTTGGTGACCGCATGCGACCATGCTGTGGAGCCGGGCATGGTCATTCGTACCGCGACGGACAGGGTGGTGGCAAGGCGCCGCGAGGTAGTGACGTTCCTCTTGGCCCAGCATCCCGGAGAGTGCCTCGTGTGTGAGCGGAGGGCATACTGCGAGCTGAAGGCGCTTGGCGACGAGCTCGGCGTGCGTGTTCGCAGGCTCCCTGTGAGGCGGCAGAAGCTTACGGTGGACAGGACGGGCCAAGCGATAGTCCGCGATCCGAACAAGTGCATCATGTGTGGAAGGTGCGTCGCGGCGTGCATGAAGATGCACGGCATCGTTCCTCATGAGTCGTTGGCCGCCGAGGTCGAGGAGGCCCGCGGCATCATCGAGCGGACCGGGCCGCGCGGGGTCCTGGGCGAGGAGTGGGCGCGGTGCCGTTCGCTCGCCTTCGAGGACAGAGCGGCGGCGACGCGGTGCGTGGAGTGCGGGCAGTGCGTGGTCGCGTGCCCCACTGGAGCACTCTCGGAGAGGTCGGAACTGGTTAAGGTGAGGCGCCAGCTCGCGGACCGCGGGACCCTCATGGTAGCTCAGACGGCACCCGCGCTCCGGGCTACCCTCGCAGAGGCATGGGGCAAGCCGCCGGGGACGGTCTCCACGACGCTCATGGTAGCCACCCTGCGAAAGCTCGGGTTCGACAGGGTGTTCGACACGGCGTTCGGGGCGGACCTCACGGCGGTCGAGGAAGCGCACGAGCTAAGGCAACGCCTGGCAACAGGCGGAAAGTTACCCATGTTCACTTCGTGTTGTCCCGCGTGGGTGAGGTTTGTGGAGACCGAGTATCCCGACCTCACTGAGCACCTTTCAACATGTAAGTCGCCTCACATGATGGCTGGAGCCGTCGCAAAGATGGTGATCCACGAGGCCGAGGGCGTGGCCCCGGAGGACGTGTACGTCGTGTCCGTGATGCCGTGCACAGCGAAGAAGTTCGAGGCCGCGAGGAAAGGAGGGCTAGGCCCGGAAGCGCCTGGAGCCTCGGACGACGGCACAGACCACGGGGCCGGGGGGATGCGGGGCGCACTGCGCGATGTCGACGCGGTCCTCACCACGCGCGAGCTCATTCGGCTGATTCAGTCGGTCGAGATGGACGTGGAGTCGCTAGAGGAGAGCGGATTCGATGACCCCCTCGGGAGCGCAAGCGGCGCAGGGGCCATATTCGGCACTACGGGCGGGGTCATGGACGCGGCGCTCCGGGCGCTCGCGGACGAGCTTGGGGTGAGGCTTGAGGCGGACGGGGACGGACGCGTTGTCAGCGGGCCTCCCGGTCCAGGCGTGGCTGAAGCGACGGTGACCCTCGGCCACCTTGCCTTGCGCGTGGCTGTGGTCCAAGGGCTTGCGGCAGCAAGGCAGATATTGAACGACGTGGCGGCGGGAAAGCGGCGATACGACTTCGTCGAAGTGATGGCTTGCCCCGGCGGCTGCGTAGGTGGAGGCGGTCAGCCGATCGCGATGAACCAGGAGGGCGCGGAGGGCGGGCCCGAGCGGCTGCGGGGCGCGGCGCTGCGGGCTATCGACCAAGCCATCGCGGAGCGATACCCGCGTCGAAACCCGGGTGTCGTCGAGCTTTACGCGCGGTTTCTGGGCGAGTCGGGCGGGGGCCGGGCGAAAGAGCTCCTGCATGACCCGGTGCGTCTCGCCGCTCAACTCAACAGCTCAGATCGAAGTGCGGGTGGCTCTCACGCGGAGGGTACGCCGGCCGCCGGGGGAACCGGCACGACGGGCGCTTCGGTCAAACCGGCGGGAGGAGGTGCGCGATGAAATGGCTTCAGGGTATGAAATGCTCGAGGTGCTGAGGCGCGGGAACGACATGGACATCCGGGTGTTCAACCCGGAGAAGTGCACCGGGTGCAGGAACTGCGAGCTTGCCTGCTCCATCGCGCACTTCGGCGCGTTCAACCCGAAGCGGGCGCGCATACAGGTGCTCCGGCGCGGGTGTAGCGAAGAGCTCCACGTGTGCAACCACTGCACGGAGCACCCTTGCGTCGAGGCGTGCAAGAGGGGGGCACTCGCGTGGGACGACGGGGAGGTGTTCGTGGACGACGCCGCGTGTAACCTGTGCGGCGAGTGCGTCGCCGCGTGTCCGTCCGGCGGGGTTCGCATATTCGATGGGACCGTTCTCGTCTGCGACCTCTGCCACGGCGATCCTATGTGCGTGAAGTTCTGCACTACCGGGGCCCTTGCCCTGAAAACGAGGTGAGGACGGGTGTCGTACATGGATAGGTTGCTCTGGGTGGACCTCGCCGCCGGCCGGACGCGCAAAACCAGGGTGCCGGAGGAGTGGAAGTCCTGCTACCTCGGAGGCCGCGGGTTTACTTCCAAAGTGCTTTACGACCTTGTTGACGCTCACGTCGACCCTCTGTCGCCCCAGAACGTCCTGACCATCGCCACAGGCCCGTTGGACGGGACTCTGTCCCCCTCCTCTGGCAGGTTCACTGTGGGCTGCAAGTCGCCCCTCACCGGGCTCCTCGGAGACGCCAACTCCGGCGGGCATTTCGGCCCTGAACTCCGGTTCGCCGGGTACGACGCCGTAATTATCGAAGGCAGGGCAAGGGGGCCGGTCTACCTGTTCATCGATGACGACCACGTGGAGCTGCGCGACGCGTCTCACCTGTGGGGACGAGGCGTGTTCGACACCGTGAGCGCCCTCGAGAAGACGCACGGGAGGGACGTCAAGGTCATCGCCATAGGCCAGGCTGGTGAGAACCTCGTTCCGTACGCGAACATCATGACCGCCGGCCACGATGCTGCTGGGCGCACGGGCGTGGGCGCGGTCATGGGGTCCAAGAACCTCAAAGCCATTGCTGTGCGCGGTTCGGGCGACATTCCGGTGGCAGACGATGAGAGGTTCCTCGCGAAGGTTCGGGAGTGCCACAGGAAGCTTATGGCCGATCCAACCTACGCGGACTTTTCCGAGTACGGAACGCTGATCCTTGTGGACATCGCCCAGGCGGGCGGCGGGCTTTCCACGAGAAACGGGCAGCTCGGCCTGTTCGAGCACTACGAAAAGATCTCGAGCCACGTGTACCAGGACACCTACAAGCTCGCTTCCAAAGCGTGCTTCTCGTGCATCCTGCACTGCAAGAACTACGCCCGGGTCACCTCAGCGCCGTACGAGTGCGAGAACATGGGCCCAGAGTACGAGACCATGGTCACGCTTGGAACCAGAGTGGGCGTGGGGTCTCTCGCAGCCATTCTCAAGGCCAATCAGCTCGCTAACGACTACGGGCTTGACACCATATCCGTCGGCACGAGCATCGCGTTCCTCATGGAATGCTCGCAGCGCGGCCTCATCGACGAGAAATACGAGTGGGGCGACGCGGACTTCGTCATCGATTGCCTCCGCAAGATCGCTTACCGCGACGGCATCGGGGCCTTCCTCGCAAAAGGCGTGAAGGCGATGTCTCGCGAGATCCCCGGCAGCGAGGGGTTTGCCCTTCACGTGAAAGGGCTCGAGCTTCCGGCGTTCGACGTGCGCACTGGCAAGGGCTTTGCGCTGGGCGAAGCCGTGGCAAGCAGGGGTGGAGATCACCTGCGCGCCCTTCCCAACTTCGAGCTCCTTAGCAAGACGAGGGAGGAAGGGGTCCGTTGGTTCGGGAGCCCTGACTGTGTGAACCCGTACACCGAGAACGGCAAGGTCCCGATGGTCATCTGGCATGAGAACTACGGCGCGGTGTGCGACTCGGCCGAGATATGCAAGTACTGCACGTTTGCGACTTACGCCGTCATGCCGAAGGACGTCGCGGACCTTCTGACATTTGCGATGGGGCGATGCTACTCTGAGACAGACCTCCTTACCATAGGCGAGAGGATCGTTAATACGGAAAGAATCTTCAACCTGCGGTGCGGTATGACGCCGGATGACGATACCCTTCCCAAGCGTTTTCTGACGGAAGGCCTCCCCGAAGGGCCCGCGAAAGGCGTGACAGTGGACCTGGCGAGGATGCTCCCCGAGTACTATTCCAGACGCGGGTGGACTCTTGATGGCGTGCCCACCCGAGAGAAGATCGAGGCGCTTGGGATAGAAGCGAAAGGAGTGGCGTAGGTGGCGAAGATCCTCATCCGCGGCGGAACCGTTGTCACTATGAACAGTAGACGAGAGGTGCTGGAGGGCGCGGACGTCCTCATCGACGGGAGGAGGATAGCCGAGGTGGTCTGGCCGGGGTCAGGCCACAGGGGGCGGTGGCATTCAAATGACGGAGGCGGGCCGGGCCCAGATCCAGATGCGGCGGGTGGTCTCGAGGCACGTTCGGCGCACATTGCCCGCAACGAGGAATGCGGCTCGAGCCCGACTGACGCAGGGTTTCACGAGCTTCCCGTGGGCGTGCACAGGCATGACGTGGACATGGTCATAGACGCTGCGGGAAAGATCGTGCTTCCGGGGTTCGTCCAGGCGCATGTGCACCTCTGTCAGACGCTCTTTCGGGGTCAGGCGGACGACCTCGAGCTCCTGGACTGGCTGCGGAACCGCATCTGGCCGCTCGAGGGCGCGCACGATGAGGAAAGCGTCTATTGGTCCGCGATGCTCGGCATAGCCGAGCTTATCAAGGGTGGAACCACGGCTATCATTGATATGGAGACCGTCCACCACACCGAGAGCGCATTCTGGGCGATCGACTCGTCAGGCATCCGGGCCGCGTCCGGGAAAGTGATGATGGATTACGGCTCCGACGTGCCCGCGAGTCTCAAGGAATCCACCCCGGATTCGCTTCGTGAGAGCGAGGCGCTGCTCGACCGGTGGCACATGCATGATGACGGTAGAATCCGTTACGCTTTCGCGCCGAGGTTTGTCGTGTCGTGCTCGGATCAGCTTCTCGTGCGGGTCCGTGATATGGCGAGGGCCGCAGGCGTGCTCGTTCACACCCACGCTTCGGAGAACCGCGGCGAAGTGGAGCTTGTGCAGCAGGACAGAGGCATGCGCAACGTCGTTTGCCTCCGCGAGCTCGGACTCGTCGGGCAGAACCTCGTTCTTGCGCACTGCATCTGGCTCGACGATGAAGAGATGGCCATCCTGCGCGATTCGGGCACGAAGGTCGTCCACTGCCCGTCGTCCAATCTCAAGCTGGCCTCAGGGATCGCGAGGGTGCCCGAGATGCTCGAGATGGGCATGTTCGTGTCGATGGGGGCGGACGGCGCTCCGTGCAACAACAACCTCGACATGTTTCGGGAGATGCGGCACGCCGCGCTCATTCAGAAAGTTCGTCTCGGACCGACCGCGCTGCCTGCCCCTACGGTGCTGGAGATGGCGACGATGGGCGGCGCGCGCGCAATGGGCCTGGAGGACGAGATCGGCAGCATCGAGCCTGGAAAGCGCGCCGATATCGTGATCCTGAACCTTCGGGCGCCCCACGCGGTCCCGGCAGATGGTGTGGACGTCACAGCCCGGATCGTGTACGAGGCGAACGCGTCTGACGTGGAGACCACCATCGTGGATGGGCGGGTCCTTATGTACGGGAGGAAACTCCTCGCCTTTGACGAAGATGAAGTGATACGCGAGGCTACAAAGGCGCTCCGGCGGGTGGTGGAGAGATCGGGCTGTCTCTAGATGACCAGGCGGGGCGCCAAGGTACCCAGACCCACAGTGCGACCGGACCGAGCCCAGCTCGGTCCGGCTCGCGTCAGGGCTGGCGCATAGGCCGGTGGTGCGAAAATGTTGACCAATGAAGAGAAGATGCGGTATTCCAGGCAGCTTGTGATGCCCGAAATCGGTGAGGCGGGCCAGGAACGGCTCCGGGCGGCCAAGGTCCTGGTGGTGGGCGTCGGGGGCTTGGGGTCGCCGGCAGCCATGTATCTCGCGGCGGCCGGGGTGGGGACCCTGGGCTTGGTGGACTCCGACGTGGTCGATGTCTCCAATTTACAGAGACAGATCCTACACAGCGTCAACCACTTGGGCCTCGCAAAGGTTGAGTCCGCGAGGCGTGCGATCGGGCGATTGAACCCCAGCGTCCACGTGATTCCCTGCCGCATGAGCCTCAATGCCGAGAACGCGTCCCAGCTCATCGAGGCGTACGATGTGGTGCTCGACGCCGTAGACAACCTCGAGACGAGATACGTGGTGAACGACGCGTGCGTGAGGGCCGGCAAGCCTCTGATAGAGGCGGGGGTGCTGAGGTTCGACGGCATGGTGCTCACGATCATCCCGGGCAAGGGGCCGTGCTATCGGTGCCTGTTCCCTGCGCCTCCACCACCCGGCACAGTGCCGTCGCCGAGAGAAGCGGGGATCCTCGGCGCGGTGCCGGGGGTGGTGGGCAGCATCGAGGCTCTCGAAGCGCTCAAGATCATCCTAGGTATAGGCGAGGCCTTGGTCGGACGGCTGCTTTTGTTTGACGGGCTTGCCATGACGTGGCGCGAAGTGAGCGCCGCGCGCGACCCCAACTGCCCCGCGTGCGGGAGCCTCGACCGAGGCGCTCGCGGGTGAAGCGGCTGCGGGGGCCGGGGCGCTGGAGAAGACGAGATCTCGTTATGTCACCGCGTCAGGGCGGAGCGCGCCCAAGGCCTCGGCGGGCCGCTCGCTGATTTCGACGCCGGTGGCAGGGGATCGGGGATTCCTTTTGGGGTGATGTCGCATGAGTGCCACGGGGGAAAGGGAGGCGCGGGCTTCAGCAGGGCTTCCGCTAGGCGCGCGCGAGCGGCCTTGGGTTCCGCCCTGGGCCGCCATCGGCATAGGCGTTGTCGCGGTCTCGTCCGCGTCGGTTTTCGTGCGGCTATCGTCAGCGCCTCCTCTGGTCATAGCCACGTGGAGAATGGGGCTTGCGACGCTCATGTTGGCGCCGTTCGTGCTTGCGGGCGGGGGGCGCGAAGTGTTGGCCATGGGGCGCAGGGACTTCGCTCTCTCGCTCCTTGCCGGCGGCTTTCTCGCAGTGCACTTCGGGGCGTGGATGACCTCCCTCTCCCTCACATCCGTCGCGAGCTCGGCGGTGCTCGTGGAGACGCACCCCCTATTTGTGATGCTCGCAAGCCGCCTTATCTTCGGTGAGAGGGTCTCTGGTTGGGCAGTAGCCGGGGCGGTGGGTGCCGTGATCGGGTCGGCCGTCATCGGTCTCGGCGATTCGGCCGGCGGAGGGTCGGTGCTTTTTGGCGACCTTCTCGCTGTCCTTTCGGCTCTCATGTTCGCGGGTTACGTTATCGTGGGCAGGGGGGTGAGACAAAGGCTTTCGGTGGCGCCGTACGCCTTCGTCGTGTACGGTATATGCACCGTCATCCTCGCCGTCACGTGTCTTGTCCACGGGTCGCGCCTTTATTCCTACCCCATCCGCGATTACTTGCTTTTTCTCGCCCTTGCGGCGATTCCCACGATCCTCGGGCACACCGTGTTCAATTGGGCCCTCCGCTACGTGAGCGCATCCGTGATATCCGTGAGCGTGCTGGGGGAGCCTGTGGGCGCCACCCTGCTGGCGATGGCGCTGTTGAAAGAGACACCCCCTGCGACCGCGGTCGCGGGAGGCGTTCTTGTGGTCTCGGGGATAGCGCTCTTTACCCTGTTTTCCGCCCGGACGGGCGCGGAGGCCCGCCAGGTGGCACGCAACGGCGTCGGATGAGCGTCGGCTGCGTGTGGTGTGGCTTGCGGCCTAACCTGCCAGCCGGTAGAGGCTTTCGCAAACCGCGTCGCCCACTTCACACGTGCTCGCTGTTCCTCCGAGGTCGAGCGGCTTCGGCGCGTCCTCGAGGAGGGTGCGTTCGATGGCGGATATGACGAGCTCGCCCATGTCTTCGTATCCCAGGAAGTCCAGCATCATGGCGGCCGCCCATATAGTTGCGATGGGGTTTGCTATTCCCTTGCCAGCGATGTCGGGAGCGGAACCATGGATAGGCTCGAACATAGACGGGTATTTCTTCTCCGGGTTCAGATTCGCGCCCGCCGCAAGACCGATGCTGCCTTGGATCGCCGCGCCCTCGTCCGTGAGAATGTCCCCGAAAAGATTTGTTGCGACAACCACATCGAACCACTCGGGCCTCGTGATCACGTACATGGCCGCCGCGTCCACGTGCACCTGGACTGCCTCGATGTCCGGGTAGTCCTCGGCCACAGCGTGGAAGACTTCGTCCCAGAAAACCATGCTGTAGTTGCACGCGTTGGATTTCGTCACCGACACGACGCGCTTTGCTTTCTGTCTCTTCCTCGCCAGGTCAAAGGCGTATCTCATGATCCGTTCCGTCCCGTGGCGAGTGAAAACATTGCTTTGGATCGCGACCTCAAAAGGCGTTCCGATGTGGACCCTGCCTCCGACCCCGGAGTACTCTCCCTCGGTGTTCTCGCGGACCACCACGAAGTCGATGTCCTCCGGGCCCTTGCCTATCAACCGTCCGGGCACCCCGCGGAGCAGCTTGATGGGCCGGAGGTTCACATACTGGTCGAAGGACTTGCGGATGGGGAGCAGCAGGCCCCACAGGGAAATGTGGTCCGGAACCAGCCCGGGCGCCCCGACTGCACCCAGGAGTATGGCTTGGTGGTCGCGAAGCGCGTCAAGGCCGTGTTCATCCATCATGCGGCCGTGCTTCAGGTAATATTCGCAACCCCAGGCGAACTCCGTGAAACTGAACGTGAGCCCGCCGTGCACTTCCGCGGCCACCCTGAGTACCTTGACCGCCTCCGCGGTGACCTCGGGCCCTATTCCGTCACCAGGAACCACAGCGACGCTTATTCTATCCATGATAACAGTCCCCCAGACGCGTTTCGACTGGTTTGACATGCGACGTTGACGGCCTTCCCCGGGCCTGCCGCCCCGCGCGCGCCGCCTTAGAATCAGAAGAGGAGCCCCTGCGGCAGCGGGACATCCAGCAGGTTGGCGAACACCACGTAGAAGAGACCGATCTCGGCGGCGACCACGGCCAACGAAATCGCAAGAGCCCTTGGCTTCCGCACCCGGCTGTCGACGAACGCGGCGAAGATCGTGGATACGAGCACGCTAGCCACGTAGAATCCCGCGATCGGAATGAGGATGAGCCACAGTATCATCAGCCCCACGGCTGCCCCGAGGGTTCGCATGTTCGGGAGTTTGAAGGGCTTCCGCGAGCCTTTCCCTGCCCCGGAAGTGACGAGCAACCCGATGGACATCACAACTACTAAGGCCAGAACCCATTCCGGGAATAGGGCGTCGAGATCCGGAAGGCCTCGGAGCTGCACCCCGAACGCCAACGTCAGGGCAAGCACGAAGAGAGCGGAGATGCGATCAACGGTCAGCATATACACTCTCCTTCCTGCGGCGGGCCGCAGACGAGGACAGGTACGGCCACGCGAACGAGACCAGGGTCATGAGGATGAGGATGATGGAAATGGGACTCCTGACGAATATGAGCCATGGGAAGTGCCACGCCCTTGAGATGAGAAGCGATTGCAGGAGGCCCTCCTCGATGATCGGCCCGAGGATGAGGCCGAGGACGATAGGGGCTGCGTTGAAATCGAGTTCCTTGAGGACGTACCCTATGATCCCGCAGCCGAGCATCACCCACACGTCGGCCATGTTGTTCCTGATCGCGTACGACCCGATGATGCTCAGAAAGACGATGGACGGCGCGAGAAACCTCAGGGGCATGCGTGACACAAGCCTGTGAAGGGCTGTCCCCACGGCGAGCCCTACCACAAGCATCATGAGGGTGGCGACGAAGAGCGAGAAGATGAACCCATAGGTGATGTCTGCGTGCACGCTGAAGAGCTCCGGCCCAGGCCGGAGACCCTGAAGCAACAGACCCCCGTATATGACGGCATCCACCGGTGTCCCCGGCACTCCCAATGTGAGGAGGGGGATCAGCCCACCTCCGACCGTGGCGTTGTTGGACGTTTCGGTGGCGATGACGCCGTCGATGATCCCCGTTCCGAACTTCTCCGGGTATTTCGAGGCGCGCACGGCTTCATTGTATGCGATGAGGTTGGCGATGTTGCCGCCCGCCCCGGGTATGATCCCGACGATTGTCCCGATGATGCTGGAGCGCAGGAGGTTTCCCGGCTGCCCAAGCACCTTGCGCACGGTTGACATGATGACGCCCTTCTGCTTTACCACGCGCACGGCCTCGTAGGCCTGCGCGCCCTGGAGCACAAGGGACAACACCTCTGGTATGCAGAACAACCCTATCAGGGCGCACACTAGCTGCACCCCGCCTTGCAGGGCCGGCTCCCCGAACGTAAACCTGACGTTTCCCCCGACCGGGCTGATGCCGATCATGCTTATCAGCAGACCCACCGCTCCAGCAATGAGGCCCTTTAGAATCGACTTCGATGCGAGGCTCGCTATTATGCTCAGGCCAAACACGCCGACCCAGAAGTATTCTGGGGGACCGAAGCGGAGAGCGATGCGCGCAAGTGGCGGCGCCAGGAACGCGAGCACGGCTATCCCGAACAGTCCGCCGATGACCGAAGCCACCGTGGCAACGACGATAGCTTCCTGGCCCCTCCCGGCCTTTGCCATTGGATATCCGTCGAAGCACGTGCCGATGGAGGAGGGAGTTCCGGGCGTATTAATGAGTATCGCCGAGAAGCTGCCGCCGTATATCGCAGACATGTAGATGGCGCCCATGGTCACGAGGCCCGTAAGCGGCGGCATCACGAACGTGAACGGGATTACGAGAGCTACAGCCATCGTGGCCGTGAGGCCTGGCAGGGCGCCTGCGATCAGGCCGGCGACAGTGCCTACGAGCATCAACAGGAGATTGCCGGGGGAAAGGACCTGCGTTATCCCGGACACCAAGGCGTCCATTTGCATCACCATCCTCACTCGGTTGACTTGGCTCGCGCCGCGCACCGGCTGGCCCATGACTCAGTGTGCGGGAGCCGCAGGGTCGGGGCGGCACGGCATCCGAGATGCCGCCTCGACCCCGCGCACACGCCTTCGGGTCACACCGGTTGGCACGCCTCAAGGGGCGTGCCCGGCACCATCCGGCGCCTATTTGACGACTCCGAGGTCTTTCAGCAGCTTCTCATAGTGGACGCGCCTGGTCTGGACGAACTTCTCATACTCGTCAGGCCCCATGAACTCGAGATCGAAGGCCATCTCCCGCATCTTCTTTTGGAACTCGGGGTCCCGGTTGACCTTGTCGAACGCGTCCGCTAGGATCTTGACGATCTCGTCAGGCGTATTGGGTGGGACCGACACGCCTCGATAGGCGCCTTCAACCACGTCATAACCGAGCTCCATGAAAGTGGGGGCGTCAGGCAGAACCGCCGAGCGCTTTTCGGACGCTACCGCGAGGACCCGCATTTGGTCCTTGTACTGAACCGCCATGGTGGTGTACGTCATGAGCCCGGTGACGTGCCCTCCGAGCAGCGCCGGGACCACCGCGCCTGAGCCTGTGAATGGTATGTAGGTCAGCTTTACATTGGCAGCTTGGTTCAGCTCAAGGACGCCAAGGTGGTTGGCGGACCAGCTCCCGCTCCCTCCAAGCGTCACGACCTCCGGGTGCTCCTTGGCGTAATCGATGAGGTCCTTGAGCGTCTTGAAGGGACTGTCTTTCCTTACTACCAGCGCGTTCGGGGTGCTTTCGAAGCAGTACACGCGCTTGAGCTGCTCGGTCTTGTAGCCTGCGTCTCCACGCTGCAGAGGCTGGAGTATGGTGTGGGGCAGGTTGTCACCCGCGATGGTGTACCCATCGGGTTTGGAGCGCACGAGCTCTGACCAGCCGACAGCCCCGCCTCCTCCCGTCTTGTACGAGATGATCACCTTCACGCCGAGGATCTTCTCCAGGAAAGGCTGCTGCAAGCGGGCCGTTATGTCAGACTCACCGCCCGGATCGAAACAGACGAGATAGTTTATGGGCTTCTCGGGAAACTTTGGAGCTGCGGACGCCACGGAACCGATCAGGGCTAGCGACACGAGGATACACACGGCAACGATTCTCGCAAGAGCGCGCATTCCTTCTACCTCCCTGTAGTCCTTGTGCTCGTCGCAGTTCGAGTCTGTTCCGACGCTACGTCAAAGCTATTGCAGCGTGAGCTTGCCTGCCACACCACCTCCCGGTACTGGAACTACGATTCCGGCGCAAGGCATGATGATCGACTCGTACTCTTTGCCATGTTTGGACTCGACCAAGCGGAGGGCCTCGTCGAGACTCCTGGCAGGGGTAAAGAAGAGCTTTCTTGCGAAAGCGTCATCAAGGGACGACACGAGGATGACCTCTTTGTCCTGCAAGACCCGGGCCAAGCTGTATGCCTTATGCCCGCCCAGCTCGAATCCGGCCGCGAAACGGCGGAAGATATCGTCAAGGCTGTGCGCTTCAGTCATCCAAGTCTCAAAGGTCGACTCGCCGCACCCTTCGGGGCACTCGGCCAAAAGCACGATGGTGCCCCCTTTTCTTACAGCTCGATCGGCATTATCAATGGCTTTCTGGGCCTGGTACACGTTGATGTCTTTAGGGAATCCGCCCGCGCTCGCGATGGCCACATCGACTTCGCGGGCGACAGGCGCCACAACGAAATCCGAGCATATCTTCACGCCTTCGAGCCACGCTTCCTCGAGGTTCCCCGCGACCACGTCCGCTACCTTGCCCACCCCGTCCGTGACCGTGTTCACGATGAAATGCACGCCCGCTTTGCGCGCGGCTTCAAGCATTTCGACGTGAACCGGGTTTCCATTCAGGCTACACACAGCCGCTGCCTTGGAAACCATGAGCGAGTGATTGTGAGAGATAGTAGCCCGGCCTGATACGCCTGGCAAGATCGCCTTGCGTCCGCCGGAGAACCCGGCGAAGTAGTGAGGGGAGATGACGCCGGTAGCTATGATGAAATCCGACTGGAGGACGATGCGGTTGACAAGGAGTTCCGTCCCGAAGGAGAGCGTGCCCAGGTGGACCAGGTTCTCGCGGTCGTCGCAGTCATGATTCACGACACGATACGTGTCGCAGATTTCGCGTCCCAGTGTCAGCTGCATCTCCTCGACGGTCATTCCTCTGTGGATTCCAGTGGCGACGACGAGCGTCACGTCCGCGTCGGCTATTCCCGCTTCCCGGAGCTCGCTGAGAAGAGGAGGCAGTATGTCGGCGTAAGGTGTGGGTCTCGTGATGTCGTTTACGATGATCGCGACATTCCTGGCATGTCTGCGCTTCACCTCGTGGAGCAGGCTGTCAGTCCCTGTCGGATGTCTGAGCTTCGAAAGGACTTCGCCTCGCAGGTCGGCGAGGGGTTCCGCCTCTCGACCGGTCAACACTCGCGGGTTCCGGAGCATGCCCGTGTCCAGGGGCACGCAGGACTTTCCGTATTTCAACTGGAGGACCACGACGACACCACCTCACCTTCAGCAAGCTCAAGACTGGAAGCGCGGTGCCGGACCTCGGCCACGCTGTATCGCAGCGTCGCACCGCGCCGCGCGGCGGAGAGCTCCTGCCATACAGCACGCGGCACGGCACAGGCCGCAACCCTAGTCGCGGGGGCCGGCTCACTTGGCGCCGCGTCCCGCGGGAAGACAAAAGCAAACTGCGTGCCAACGCCGTCTAAACTGTCTTCCCCTTGGCTGGGAGGCACGGGCGCCACCCGTGGCGTGAGCCTCGCCGGCACGATACTGTAGCATGGAGGCAACGGATGCGTCGCATAATAGCAACATATGCAGCAACTTGCACCGCGCCCGCCTCCTGAACGCGTGCCTATGCAGCGAGATGCGGGGCTGCGTTTCGATTCATGGTTCGCGGCTGCTTTCCCGCCGTGCGTCTCGCCGCGCTGGCGCGTGTCCGCTCTTGAGCTTGCGCCAAAGCGTGGTCCGGTTGATTCCGAGGCGACGGGCGGCTTCGCTCTTGTTCCCGCCGCATGCACTGAGCGCACGGGCTATGCTGTCGCGTTCCGCTGCCTTAACCAGGCTCTCGAGGTCTTGCTCCGCGCCATCGTTGTGGGGACCGGGCAGAACGCCGCCGGTTGAGGGGGTGTTACCGTCGCTCGCGGTAATGCGTGGCCACGCACACGGCCCGGGCATGTCTCCTATGGCATCGAGCACGTCGTTATCCGTGACAAGCCCGTTTTCCGACAGGACCAGGCACTTCTCAACGGTGTTCTTGAGTTCTCTCACGTTGCCGTGCCAGGGATGAGCGGAAAGGACCGCCAGTGCGTCGCCGGTGAAGCCGTGGAAGGGCGTGCCGAGCTTAGCCGATAGTGTCCTCGCAAACGTGTCCGCCAGGAGCGGTATATCCTCCGGCCGTTCTCGCAACGGTGGCAGCGCGAGCTTGAGGACGTCAAGCCGGTAGTATAAGTCCGCCTGAAAGAGGCCCTCCGCGACGAGTCTATGGAGGTCTTTGTTGGAGGCGGCGATGACGCGGACGTCAACCGGGATCGTGCGGTCATCCCCGAGCCGCATCACCTCTCTTTCTTGGAGGACCCTGAGAAGGCGCGCCTGGAGACGCAGAGGCATGCCCGCGATTTCATCCAGGAAGATCGTTCCGTGATGGGCCAGCTCAAAGAGGCCTTGTTTGCCTTCCCGCTTGGCCCCGGTGAAGGCGCCTTCGACGTATCCAAATAGCTCGCTTTCGAGCAGGCTCTCCGGCAGCGCGGCGCAGTTAACGGCCACGAACGGCCCGTCACGCCTGGCGCTCGCATTGTGGATGCTTTGGGCGAAAAGCTCTTTCCCGGTTCCTGTCTCCCCGAGGATGAGGACGGTGGAGTCCACGCCCGCGAAGCGTTTGGCTTTGGTGATGGCAGCCTGGATCGCGTGGCTCGTGCCTACGATGTCGCCGAACGTAAACCGCGCCACGTGACCGCGGGCGTAGAGCCTCTTACGCAGATCCTTTTCCAGCGCTTGCAACCTGCTGATATCCTGGAAAGTGCCGATGGCACCGGCGCACGAGCCGCTTACCACGATAGGCACGCGGGTCACATTGACGAGAGTGCCGTTTATCCGGCATACCTCGGGTAGTGCAGGCTGCGACGAAGGATTCGACGAGGGCTCGCGGCGCCAGCCCCGGCCCGACGAGGCGGCCGCGAGGACTCCGGCGAAACCGGCTTCAGGCAACACCTCGTTTACATGTCGTCCTATGACGTCGGCGGCGGCGCGGCCGGTGAGTCGCTGGACTGCTTCGTTGAAGACAGTGATGTGCCCGGCATCGTCCACGGCAATGATGCCGTCGGACACGTTGTCTATAATGAGCTTGAACTGTTCCGCCCGCGCCGTCTCGTGTTTCTTAACCCACAGCACGCGCGAAGCCTCGTCGATAGCTTGCCTAACAGCTTCGGGCCCCGATTCTATCAGCACGGCTCTGGCACCGTGCTTCTCCGCGGTTCGGACAGTTATCACGCCACCTATCAGGACGTCAACCCCGTCCTGGAGGGCTTCAAGGACTATCGTGTCGGCATCCCGGGCGCGCTCGAGGACGACCTCCTTTATGTCCACGTCCATTGACTCGCTCAGCGTGCTCGCGCCGAGCACCATGTTCTCAAAGCCCACTATGGCTATGCGGCGCCCGAAAAGCTTTGCTTTCGCAACGGCGCGCACCACGTCGTAAGCGGTCACGCGGATCTCCACTACCGGCAGACCCAGGTCGTGGGCGTCCTGCAGGACGAGGGCCGTTCCTCCGCGACTGATAAGGACCTGAATCCCCTCCTTCTTGAGGCGCCGCGCGAGCGCCGGCGCCTCGCCCAGGAGAGCGCGCTCTACTCTGACGGGCTTTCGGACGCTTCTCGAGACTTCATAGGCTACTGCCGCGAGGTTATCGTACGGTGCGATGAGCGCGATATCAGGCATGTCTTGTCACCCCTCCATTCGTCCTGCGGGGAGTTTCGCTCCGGGCAGGTGGCTTTCCTTCCTATTCGAGCGAGTATGCGCCTCGGGCAGGGGACATTCTTGCGACGTCAGCAACGATTGGGTTCGGGAATTGAGGCTCACCTCGAGGTCAACCCTTGCCTCAACAACAGCGGCTCGATGAAGATGAAGCCGTGAGGGGGACCTCGCCGCAGGTGTGCGCGACCGTAGCCCTTGACGCTTCCAAAATATGGTGCTATCATTGAGACATGGCAGTATAGACCAGATATGGTGGCACCTGGCTACTGCATGGTCACATAAGTGTGGAGTGTGGAGCGGAAACGGCCGGCGAAAGGGGGAGCTAGGCGTTCGCTAAGACTGCTGTCGGTTTTCCGGTCGGTCCCTCTGGCACAACTCCGTTGGGGGGAGGGCAATGAGCAGGTTGAAAGTGCTCGTACTCGACGATGGAACGACAGACTGTTTCGTCGATCCAGACTCTGCCGTGTCCATTGGTGACGTGGAGGTCATCGGCACCTTGAGAATTACGTCTTGTTCGGCTTTAGCGCCGGCAGTTGTTGCTGCGGGCGCGGACATCCCGGGCGACATCCTCGGCCTCCGAGCGGTGCTCCGCGAGTCGCCGGCTGTTTCGCCGAAGGACTCCTCTGCGTCAAGCGGGGGAGCCGGTGGCGGTGCATGGGCTGGTCAAGAGGAGGCGGCTCCTTTTGAACGAGACGCGGCGGTGTACCTCACGAGGACCGAGCTGGATGTCCTGAGGCTCCTCGCCAAGGGTTTGAGGAACAAAGACATCGCGCAGGAGCTGTACATCAGCGTTAACACCGTGAAAACGCACGTGGCGAGCATATTCAAGAAGCTCAGGGTAAAAAACCGATCCCAGGCGGTGAGGTATGTGTGGAGCCGCGGCGTGCGTTGAACCAAGGTTCATCCGTTGGAGCCACCACAAGTCCCCCGTTCGGGCAATGGCGCGCCGGGCGCAGGGTTGGTAGACTGAGATCGTCAGAGGCGACCTGGGCCGGCTCAGGCGAGCGCATCCAATTCTCCCGCAGCGCGAGGCGGGGAAAGGGGGTGGACTTGGTGTACGGAAGGCTTGGTGGCAGAAAGATCAGGATGGACCTTGCGATCGACGGGTATTGCTTCACTTTCAGACTCTGGGGTCATCGGGTTACGATAGGGTAAGCCCGGCCGCGGGGCGCATGGGCGGGCGACGAGACAACGGGTTGCTGCCTCGCCGCCTGCCCCCGTTGTTTGTGTCGACGACGGCGAGGCTTTCCTGGCCTGAACCCAAGAACGAGGCGGAGCGGGCGCCGCCTGGGGCGCCGTCCCCGTGTGCAACACCGGCAACCCGGCAACCGCTGGAAATGCGGCAATGGCTAACGCACCCTCACATCGGTCGACGGATGACGAAGGGGGGCCTCGGTACTGGTGGATGAGAAGGTCTACACAATCTGCCCCGAAGTGCCAGTGTCTGAGTTTGAAGGCCAGTATGTGCTGGTGAATCCCAAAAACCTCGAGTGGATCAAGTTGACTCGTGAGGCATATGAGCTCGCGGAAAACTCTGGGAACCTCCCGGCGACTAAGCTTGTGGCGCTGGAATGCGCCCTGCGGGGAGCTGACTCCGAAGAGGTGGAAGGGCTCCTCCGTTATCTCCTAGACGCGGGCTTCATAGTAGAGGCCGGGGAAGCGGCGAGCCTCGGTCGAGTGTACTTCAACGTTACTGATAGGTGCAACCTCTCTTGCCCGGCATGTTACTTCGCGGCTGGGGATGGACCTGGCGCCGGCGATCTCTCGACCGATGAAGCGCTGTCTGTGCTAGACGTGCTTGCAACCGGCAAACCACGGTGTCTCGTCGTAAGCGGTGGAGAGCCGTTTCTCCGTGACGATATAGGCGACATACTGGCGTTTGCCACACGAAGATTCGACGACGTTGTGCTCCTTACCAACGGATGCCTTATAGGTGAAAAAGAAGCAAGGCTGGTAAAGGAGTGCGGGGCCAGGGTGCAAGTGAGCATCGAATCAGACGATCCCGCTACCCACGAACTGGCACGAGGTCGCGGTAGCTTCGGGTCCGCGATGCGGGGCATTCGTGCGCTGCGGTCCGCGGGCGTCGGCGGGATTGAGATCGTGCCCACTCTGACTCGGAGGAACCTCGCGCGGGTTCAAGGCATTATAAAGCTTGCCAGGGAGCTCGGCGTTGGCTACCATTTCAGTCTTTTCGTGCCAGTGGGACGAGGCGCGTGTCATGCGGCAGATCTCTCGATCGCGCCGAGGGAGCTCCTTGCCTGCTTTGCCTCGCTTGTGAAGCGGACCTGTCAGGACTCGAAGGGATGGTCAAAGGGCCGAGACCCTGGCCCGGCAGTGGACTTACGCGTGAAAGTCGGCTGCGGTGCCGGGTACAGCGTCCTCAGCGTCGGTCCGGATGGCGCAGTGTATCCGTGTCCCTTGATGCACCGTCCCGAAATGCTCCTTGGAAGGTTGCCTGGTAGCTCGCTTTCGAAAATACGCCGCGCGGGGAAGAGCGTTGTACCCGAGGTGAACGAAATCCCCGGTTGTTCCCAATGCAAGGTGGCATACTTCTGCGGCGGTGGGTGCCGAGCCCATGCACTCGCGCAGGGGGGCAGCCTCCTCGCCATCGATCCGTATTGCGAGTTCTACAAGACGGCCTACTTGGCATTGTTGTCGGGTTGGCGCGACGACCGGACCATCGTCGAGAATGCTAGGGCGGTTGCAGCCGCTCTTGCAGGTGGGTTGTGAGAGAGTATGACGGGGATCGTGTATTTGTCCCTCGCTCTCAGTTTCGTCACCAGGATGCTTGCGGACGTCAACAGGTCGTCGAAGGAAAGCGCGGATGTCGGGGCGGACGGGACCATCGACGGCATACCTCTTTTGGGAACAGCGCTACTTATCATCGGTTGGGCGGTGTACGGCAGGGACCCGCTGCTTGCAACCGGCCTTTGTGTTAGGGAGCTCGCGGGATGCCCTTGGTGGCACATGTGTGCTCTGTGGGCGACAGCCTTCGTGATGAGTCGGCTGGTACAGGCATACCTCTTCCGGCCGATCATGAGGGCCCTCGTGGACAGTGGCGCGATCAACCCTGGCGGCGCGTACCTGGCCCTCGTCCATAGTGGCTTTGTGCGCGCTGCACTGGTGGGAGCGGCTATGACGTTCTCGCAGACTTTTGCGGAGGAGTTTGCGTTCCGAGGGCTTGCGCTGTCCGGAGCGGCCGCGATGCTGAGGAGTCTTGGTGTCCCTGCCGAGTGGGCGGCAGCGGCTGCGGTTGCGTCGTCATCCCTGGCGTTCGGCCTCTTGCACTTCATTCCGATGAGGATGGCCACCCGCGGCAAGAGCGCCTTCCTCTTGTGGTATGCCTTGGTGGTTCCGTCGAGTCTGGGCGCCGGTTTCTGCATCTTGAACGGGATGGCGGGTTCGCTATGGCCTGGGTGGCTCGTCCACTGGTGGCTGAACTACGCGGGCCTGATGTGGAGCAAAGCGGAGCGACGCTGGGAGCGGGCGGCGGTGATCCCGGGGCGCGGTGAGGCGTGACGCGGCACTGAGGGGGCCCCGGCCGCCGCGGCCAAGTCAGGGGGGCTGTTCATGGAGCTTTGGTCCATGGAAACGAGACTCGCTGATGCATGCCTCATGCTGGGACATATATGCACTGAGGAGGCCAGATGGGCGGACGACCCTGAGGTAAAGGCGGTCATGCTACGCCATGCCCTTGGGTTCCTCGACGTGGCCCGGCGCTTTCTACCATCTTGTGCAGCCGAAAGATGGGTTGGAAGGGGAACCGCAGGCGCGCCTGTGGCAGGAATCGTGTGCCGGTTGACGAAGGATAAAAAAGCCGACACGCGCGACGGCTCATGACGCGTGCCGCAGGCCTGTTGTTTCTGGGGCGCAGCATCCGTTATCAGGGTCGAGTCCACGTGCGAGACCGGCGCGATTTCATCGCGATCAGTACAAGAGCCGGTTGCCCCAGGGCGTGGACGGGGGGAATGCGGTGATCCGGCGGTGTTTCTGGTTCGTAGTAGTTGTGGTGGTTGCGGCCTTCGTTGCGTCGTTTCGGGGGATCGCTACGTTTGTCACAGATATTATGTGGTTCCGGGAATTGGGGTACCCGCAAGCGCTATGGGTACCGATATTGTCACGGGTGATGGTCGGCTTTGTTGCTGCCGCGGCTTTCTTCGTCTTTTCTTATGCTAACCTCAGGGTAGCGGCCAAGAGCTTCGAAAGGGTTTCACTGCTTTCGTACAATGTCCCGGTGCGGCTTACAGCGGAAAAGGCAAGGCTTGTTGTCTTCGCTGTGAGCCTGCTCCTGGCGGCTTTTGCTGGCTTGGAAGGCTCCTCGTATTGGATGGTTGTTCAGCAGTTCTTGCACCGCGCGCCGGGAGGGGCGAGGGACCCTTTGTTTGGCTTGGATGTCGGCTTCTACATGTTCAGCCTGCCGTTTTATCGACTCGCGTACTCTTTCCTCATGACCCTTGCGCTCGTCACTACGGCGCTCGTGACGGCGATCTACATTGTGACACGGTCCATTGGCCTGAGGGGCACCCACGTGACCGGGACCCTGAGGGCCAGGCACCACGTCGCTGGCCTGGCAACGCTCTGCCTTTTGCTGAAGGCCTGGGGCTATCGGCTTGCCGGGTTGGCGCTCGTGTACTCCAGTCGGGGCGTCGCGTTCGGGGCGGGTTACACGGACGTGCATGCAACGCTGCCTGCCCTCAAGGTTCTGTCTGTGACAGCGGTCGTTGCGGCGGCTTCGCTGCTTGCGAGCCTCTTCATCCGTGGAGAGAAGCTCGTTCTTGCGGCCGCCGGGATGCTTGTCGTTGGCTCCTTCGTTTTAGGGACGATATACCCTGCCATTATCCAGGAGCTTTCGGTGGAGCCCAACGAACTATCGAGAGAGCGGCCCTACATAGGCTATAACATCGGGGCGACCAGGCAGGCGTTCGGCTTGAACGACATCGAGGTGCGACCCATCGACGTCCGCAACGACCTAACGCTAGAGAGGCTCGTGACCGCTCACCGGGATACCATCAAGAACATGAGGCTCTGGGACTGGCGTCCCCTTTCTCAGACTCTGAACCAGCTGCAGGAGATCAGGGTATACTATAACTTCAATGATGTTGACATCGACAGGTACACCGTGGACGGCCGGACACGGCAAATGGCGCTGTGCGCGCGCGAGCTGTCCCTTGCGGAACTGCCGGAGCAGGGGAGGACATGGGTGAATGAACACTTGGTGTATACTCATGGCTATGGGCTGGTCATGAGCGACGTGACCCGGGTTTCTGCTGAAGGGCTTCCAAGCTTCACGATAAGGGACATTCCACTGCGGAGCGACGAGGGATTTGACGTGGTGCGTCCCGAGATTTACTACGGAGAGTGCACTGACGAGTACGTAGTGGTCGGCACGTCCGCTCGGGAATTCGATTACCCCGCAGGGGAATCCGGTACTTACACGACTTACGAAGGGCGCGGCGGCGTCCGGTTGTCGTCGTTCTGGAGAAGGCTCTTGTTCGCCGCGCGATTTGGGAGCATGCAATTCCTGATGTCCACGGATATGAGCAAGGACAGCCGGGTGTTATATATTCGGAACATCCGCGACCGTGTAAAGACCATAGCACCCTTTCTCAGGTACGACAAAGACCCGTATCTGGTGCTTGCGGACGGGAGACTCTTCTGGATGTGGGACGCGTATGTGGTGAGCGATCTTTATCCCTATTCTCAACCTGTCGAGGAGGGAATCAACTACATCCGGAACTCGGTCAAGGTCGTTGTTGATGGATACAGCGGCGATGTGACGTTTTACACCCCTGACCCGGACGAACCCATCATAAGGAGCTTAGCTGGTGTCTTCCCGGGGATGTTCGCGCCGATGGACGAAATGCCTGCGTCGCTGAAAGCTCACGTACGTTATCCCGAGGATCTGTTCGCGATTCAGGCTCGCGTGCTCGGCACGTATCATACGACAGACCCGGATGCCTTCTACAAACAGGAGGATTTCTGGGAATTCCCGGTGGAGGTATACGGCGGCGAGCGCCAAACCGTGCAGCCCTACTATGTGTTCATGCGCATGCCAGGCGACGAGCGGCCCGAGTATCTGCTCACCGTGCCGTTCACTCCATCAGGCAAAGACAACATGATCGCCTGGCTTGCCGCCAGAAACGATTTCCCTCGCTACGGGCAGCTTATGCTGTACACTTTCCCGAAAGATCGCCTTGTATACGGGCCTATGCAGGTCGAGGCGAGGATCGATCAGGATCCCGCCGTATCGCAGGCGCTCACCTTGTGGAGTCAGCGGGGGTCGAAGGTCGTGCGGGGAAACCTCCTGGTCATCCCGATAGAGAACTCAATCCTTTACGTGGAGCCGCTGTATCTTCTTGCGGAGCGGAGCGATCTTCCGGAGTTGAAGAGGGTGATAGTCTCGTTCGGCGACGCCGTGGCCATGGACGTCACCCTGGAAGGCGCTCTGGCCGCTGCGTTCGGTGCCGCGGCTGCGAGCGACGGGGCGGCCACGGAGCCAGAGAAGGGTGTACAGGTGCTGCCGCAGACGTCCTCGCAGGAGAGCGCCACCAGAGCCCTATCTGAGCTTGTTGGTCGTGCGGTTCGGGCGTACGAGGACGCGAACAAACGGCTGCGGGAGGGGGACTTCGCCGGATTCGGCGAGTCCCTCGAGGAGCTGGGCACTTTGCTACGAGAACTCGAAAGAGGGGCGAAATGAGCTTGGTGGTGCCGAAGATAGAGACGCGCCGGGATGACGTGGTCATCTCAGGCATATCACCGTTCAACCTCAAGGAGACCCTGGAATCTGGACAAGCCTTCCGGTGGGACGTCGCGGACGGCCTGTTCACCGGTGTCGTGCGCGGGAGGGTCATTCGGGCGGTGCAGGAGGGTGATTCGCTCGTACTCGTCAGGCCCGGTTGCGAAGAGGTGATTCGGCTTGCGATCGATTACTTCTCGCTCGATGTGGACCAGGCGAGCATCGAGGAGCGGCTGTGCAACACAGACCCCACGCTCGACTCCGCGGTGAGGTCGTTCAGCGGGCTCCGTCTGCTCCGGCAGGAACCATGGGAATGCCTGGTGTCATTCATCCTTTCTGCCAGGAACGCCATTCCCCTCATCCGTCGTGCGGTGGAGCGGATAGCGAGAGCCTATGGAGATCCCATCTTCCAGGAAAGCGACGACAGCGTTCAGACGGACGATGGCAGCGGACCCGCGCAGACACCCTATTACAGCTTTCCGACGCCGGGCAGGCTCGCGTCGGCGGACGTCCTCGATCTTGTGAGGTGCGGCGCGGGGTTCAGGTCACAGTACGTGAAGGCTGCAGCGGAGAGAGTGGCGTCCGGTGGCATCGATTTCCAAGCTCTCCGCACCCTTGGGTACGAGGGCGCAAAGGAGAAGCTGATGGGCCTGCGGGGTGTGGGCGAGAAGGTCGCCGACTGTGTCCTGTTGTTTTCGCTTGGATTCTACCAGGCGTTTCCGATTGATGTGTGGATGACAAGGGTGATGCGCTACGTCTATTTCGGCGGGAGCAAGGTGTCGGCGGCGACCATAGCGCAGTTTGCCCGGGAAAGGTTCGGCGAACTCGCGGGCTATGCGCAACAGTTCTTGTTTCATTACGCCCGGAGGAAGCTTGCGCCCGAACTGCGCGGGCTTGACCTTGACTAGGTGTGGCGCGGCGCCGCATATGTGCTTGTCTAGCCGATGGTAGATCCTGCCGGGCGAGAGTTCGTTCCCCGGCGGCTCGCCCGGCGAAAAAGGGGGGAGCCGCCCGGGGCCTTCCTGACTTGTTCGCCTGGGGAATGCAGGCTGAATGCACGGCAGGCGCTCGCGAACTTTGGACGGGTGGAGGGGAAAGAGAATGTCCCGAAGCGATGCTCCGGAAGAGCCATCTTCGATCTCCAGGGGAGTTACGGAGCTTGCCAGAATGGTGAGGCGCGCCGAGAAGTGTGTCGTTCTCACCGGGGCTGGCATATCCACGGAGAGCGGTATCCCTGACTTTCGTAGCCCCGGCACGGGTCTATGGAGCCGGGTCGATCCGATGGCGGTGCTCTCGGCCACTGCTTTTCGCACGATGCCGGAATCCTTCTACCAATTCATCGTGCAGCTCATCGAAACACTGCAAGCCGCGCGACCGAACGACGGGCACAGAGCCATCGCCGCGCTCGAGGAAATGGGAGTTGTTGACGTCGTGGTCACGCAGAACATCGACGGGCTCCATCAACGTGCGGGATCGAGGAACGTGCTCGAAGTCCACGGTCACTTGCGGACTGGCACGTGCGTACAATGCGGCAAAGCTTACGATATCGAGGTCATCTTGGATGCGGTGAGGCTTGGCAAACTACCGAGATGCAGCTCGTGTCGTGGACTCATCAAGCCGGATGTGGTGCTCTTCGAAGATCCCCTGCCTGTTGATTTCCTCCTGGCTCAGCAGGCGGTGGCAGAGTGCGACCTTCTCATCGCCGTGGGGTCCAGTCTTGAAGTGGCGCCGGTGTGCTATCTCCCAGCGATGGCGCCCCATCTTGCGATAATAAACCTGATGCCTACAGGCTACGATGGCCGTGCGGACGTGGTCATACACGCCAAGGCGGGGCAGGCTCTTCCTGCGCTTGTGGACGCGGTGCGAATGGGAACTGATGGAAACACTTGTTGAGCGCAGAAGAACGGCAGGAATGACGGAAGCGGTATAGAATAGCCTCTTGGGAAAGTCTACGTTTTCCGTAGGACCTAGTCGATCCTGGGGGGATCGTGATTGGGTGCAAAAGTGCCCGCAAAAAGGGAAAAAAAGAAGCCCAAGAAACAGAAGATCCAGATACCTAAGGCGCAGAGCCAGGGCGACAACAGGCTCTCAATTCTGAACAAGCAGTAAGGCTGGGAAACGAGGGCAGAAGAAGGAGCACAGAACTGTGGCGCGTAATGGGTATAGCTTTTTTGTCCGCGATATGGCAATAGACCTGGGCACGGCCAATTCACTCGTGTACGTGACCAAGCGTGGCGTCGTTATGTTTGAACCGTCGGTCGTCGCCATCGATGAGGTCAGCGGCGAGGTGCTGGCGGTTGGCAGCGAAGCCAAGCAGATGATCGGAAGGACGCCGGGGGCCATCCGTGCCGTGCGCCCTCTGAAACAGGGCGTCATAGCGAATTTCGAGATGACCAAGCATCTGCTTCGGTACCTCATCCGAAGAGGATGCCGCGGAAGAGCGCTCGTGCGGCCGCGAGTCATCGTGTCCGTTCCGGCGGACGTGACCGAGGTGGAACGAAGGGCGGTGATCGATGCCACTATTGAGGCTGGTGCCCGCGCGGCGTTTCTCATTGAAGAGGCGGTGGCAGCGGCTATCGGTGTGGGCCTCCCTGTGCAAGAACCAACCGGTAGCATGGTGGTGGACATCGGGGGCGGCATGACCAATGCCGCCGTGATCTCGCTTGGTGGTATTGTCTCCGGCTGTTCCGTGAGGGTGGGCGGAGACGACATGGATGAGGCCATAGTGAGGCATGTAAGGCGGAATTACAACCTGATGATAGGCGAGCGCACGGCGGAGGATGTGAAAATCGCCATAGGCTCGGTGTGGCCATTGCAAGAGGAACTCTCCATGGAAGTGCGCGGAAGGGACTATGTCACAGGTCTTCCGAAGAGCATCACACTAACGTCACAGGAAGTTCGGGAGGCCCTGGCGGAACCGATGGCGGCCATAGCGGCGGGCGTCCGCAGCACGCTCGAGAACACCCCGCCAGAGCTCATAAGCGATGTAATAGACAAAGAGATAATCATCACGGGTGGAGGGGCGCTGCTGCGAGGCATCGACCGTTACATCTCGAAGGAAACGGGAATGCCGGTGAGGTGCGGGGACAATCCGCTCATGAGCGTTGTGACGGGCGCGGGCAAAGCGTTGGAGGAGATTGATCTCCTTGAGAAGGTGGCGAACGCCTCGCGAAGGGCGAGGTAGTCCCCACTTCTCGTAGGAAGCTGCAGGGCCCGGTCCGGCGGTGGTTTCGAGAAAGGATGAACTTGCTGGAACGACGGCGGAGCGGTATTGACTCGCCCTTCGGGTTGGGTTATAATTGGTCTTGCGCCGGGCCGAGAGGCGCGTAGGCGCGTTGTGAAGCTTTGACTAGCGGGCGGATAGCTCAGTTGGGAGAGCACCTCCCTTACAAGGAGGGGGTCGGCAGTTCAAATCTGCCTTCGCCCACCAAGAGCAAAAACGACAATTGCACATAGATGTTTGCGGAGGCGTGGTGTAGCTGGTCTAACATACCTGCCTGTCACGCAGGAGATCGCGGGTTCGAATCCCGTCGCTTCCGCCATTTTCTTAGCCGAGGTAGCTCAGTTGGTAGAGCAGCGGACTGAAAATCCGCGTGTCGCCGGTTCAATTCCGGCCCTCGGCACCATTTTGTATCCGGGTTTTTTGGGGGGCGGAAAGCAGCGATGCGGGCTTGGTGGTGTCACGCCGGGCAGCTTCGCGACAAGCCTGTTCCCCGGAAACCCGTTTGTGCTGAGCGGAACCCCTCTTCCGTAACCAGGCGACGCCTCCCCGCTTCTCCCGCATTAGGTTTCAGCCAGCCTCGAGATGGCCGCCGCAGTTCGGTTGGTTCGGGATGTCCCCGCTGCTATCGCGGGTCGGGGCTACTGTGCCGTGCCGCTTCCACGGCGGCCGGCAGGAGAAGATGCGTCGGACGTCGAAGATAACATGTCACCACATGTCGTCCAACTGGCGAGAGAGCTGGCCTGGTGGCTCGAGACGGTTAAGCCTTTTCTGAGGGGCATGGGCTTGGTTCAGGCCCCTTGGCCCTTATAAACAGAAATACCGTGTGGGCGCTTTTCTGTCGGCATTCGTGTTTCTGGCGATGCCGGCATTTGTGTGAGCAGGGCACGAAGTACGGCTGCTTGGTCCCGGAACGACGCTGCCCCTTCTGTCACGCGGGTTTTGCGGGCCTCGTAGGCCCGGATGTGGGGGCCTTGACCGGTGAGAGCGATCGTGATAGGCGCCGGAAAAGTTGGGTTCGAGATAGCGAGGAAACTCTCAGAAGATGGGCACGACGTCGTGGTCGTCGACCGAGACGAGGCTGTGCTCAAGGAAGTAGAGGACAACCTCGACGTGTTGGTTGTCCATGGCAACGGTGCGAGCACCAGGGTCCTTGAGGAAGCGTCCATAAAGGACGCAGGCCTCTTCATCGCGGTGACCGATGTCGATGAGATCAACATCATAGCGTGCATGATTGCGAAGAGGCTCGGAGTCAAGACGACGATTGCGCGCATAAGGAACCCCGAGTATCAAGGCCTCAAGAACTGGACGCTCTCGAACAAGCAACTTGGGATCGACGCGGTGATAAACCCAGAGGAGGCCGTGGCTTACGAGATAATCAAGTTTTTGAGGGCACCGGCGGCTACAGACATAGAGTATTTTGCGGACGGCAAGATCCAGATGGTGGGGTTCAACGTCCAGGAGGGCTCCCCGATAGCCAACAAAACCGTAAAAAACGCAAGCATATCGTATTGCACGATAGGCGCGATCTCGCGTAAGGGGGAGGTTCTGATCCCTCACGGGAGCACGCGCATCTTACCAGGAGATGACATTTTTATCATCGGCAGATCGGGCCTTCCGACAGAGATAGGTTGGGTGGTCGGGAAGAGCGACCAAGCCGCCAGGAACGTGGTCATCCTCGGGGGTGGAAGGACCGGGTTCATCCTCGCCCAGTATCTCCAGAATCACCGGAAATACGGGCCATTCGTCAAGCTGATAGAGCGTGACAAGGAGTTGTGCGAGGAACTAGCCGAGAAACTGCACCACGTCCTCGTGGTAAACGCTGACGGAACAAGGCCGGACGTCTTCCGGGAAGAGAACATCCGAGCCGCAGACTCGTTCATTGCCGTGACGGGTCAGGACCAGACCAATCTCCTCGCGGGTTTCCTCGCCAAAGACTTGGGTGTCCAAAGGGTAGTTGCCGAGCTTCACAGGGAAGACTACGTGCCCACGGCGAGGAAAATGAGGATCGACGTTACGGTGATCCCGCGACTCATCATCGCCAGCACGATTCTGCGTGCGATTCCCAAACCAAGTGTGAAGACCCTTTCCTTCTTGAGGGAAGGAAACCTGGAAGTCGTGGAGATGGTTGTCTGTCCGGGCTCCAGCGTTTCTGGCAAGTCTCTGAGGAATATCGGTCTTCCAGAGGAAGTCGTGGTGGGCGCCATCGTGCGAGGTGATGCCGTGGTTGTCCCAAGGGGAGATACTGTGATGTGCCCTGGGGACCATGTGCTGATCTTTGCGTCCCCGCGGGTTGGGCCCTTGTTGGAGTCTTATTTCGGTGTGAAATAAGCAGGGCGAGGGAGAGACGTCGTGAATCTCAAGGCCGTTACTAACGTGGTAGGGTCCTTGGTCATTTTGTCGGGCTTCCTCGCGCTGGTTCCTGCCGGCATCTCCATGTACTATCGCGAGGGAGACGCCGCAGCTTTTTTGGTGTCGATGGTTATAGCGGTGTCCTGCGGGCTCATCGTGAAGAGGCTTTCCCGCGGTGGCCAGGGAGTGGGCAACAAAGAATGCTTCGCCATAGTCGCGCTTGGATGGGTGGCCGCAGCGACCGTGGGGGCGCTGCCGTTCGTCCTTTACGGGACGTTGCCGTCGTTCACCGATGCGTTCTTTGAGGCGATGTCCGGGTTTACCACGACGGGCGCAACGATGATTGCGGATATCGAGGCACAGCCCCACGGGATACTGTTCTGGCGAAGCTTTCTTCATTGGTTGGGCGGTATGGGGATCATTGTCCTGTTCATTGCCGTTCTGCCGAGCTTCGGGCTCGAGGGCGCAAGGCTGTTCAGAGTGGAGGTTCCTGGCCCGGTTCCCGAGAGGCTTGAGCCGAGGATAAGAGAGACCGCGAAAGCGCTTTGGCGCATATACGCGGGCATGTCCGTGGCCGAGATCGTCCTCCTCTGTTTAGGGGGAATGACCCTGTTCGATTCGGTGACCCATACGTTCGCCACCGTGTCCACTGGGGGATTTTCGACGAAGACGGCGAGTATAGGTGCGTGGCAAAGCCCCTTCATCCAGTCCACGATAATCCTCTTCATGCTTGCCGCCGGAGGCAACTTCGCTTTATACTTCCGCGCGCTGCACGGCCGACATGGGGCCGTCTTCCGTGACGCGCAACTCAGATTCTATCTTGCGATCGTGCTCATCGCAACTTGCGTGGTGGCCTTAAGCCTTTACTTCAGCCGCTCATCAGGGCTGGTGAGCGCGGTGCAGGATGCGGCTTTCCAGGTATCGTCGGTGATAACGACGACCGGGTTCACTACGGCCGACTTTGATGCGTGGCCGTCCCTTGCCAAAGGAGTCCTTTTGGCCTTGATGTTCATCGGAGGGTGCACTGGCTCCACGAGCGGCGCGATCAAGGTGGCCCGGGTGCTGATGGTCTTCAAGCACGGGTACAGGGAAGTCCACAGGCTGATCCATCCAAAGGCGATCTCCGTGGCGAAGCTGAATGGCGAAGCTATCAGGCCTGATGTCTTGAACAACGTTCTCGGGTTCGTGTTCCTGTACATATTCGTTTTCGTCTCAGCCTCCCTTGTGATGACAGCGGTCGGCCTGGACATGGCGAGCGCCTGCTCGTCGGTGGCGGCCACGCTCGGAAATGTGGGGCCGGGGCTCAGGCTGGTCGGGCCCATGTATACTTATGCGCTTGTGCCCGTTCTCGGGAAATGGGTGCTGAGCCTTTGTATGCTGCTTGGAAGGCTTGAGCTCTATCCGGTTCTCGTGTTGCTCGTTCCGAGCTTCTGGCGAAGATACTGACGTGCGTGTCCCAGACGGGCGGGTCAGCGAGTGTCAACAGTGATGTGCATGTCGAGGCCGACGATTTCCCTCCCGAATCGCTCAATGATGGGGCCTGCGATCTCCTCGACAGCGCGCTTCTGTTCGAGATCTGCGACCTCGCCGCGGAGAACGATTCTGCCGTCCATAAGCGAGACCGACACACGTTCTGCGAGGGACGGGTGCTTGGCCAAGGTCCGCTCGAGCTCATAGGCCGCCTGCTCCGGTGCCGGGACTTCCCGCCGCGGGGCCGCGGGCGCAAGGTCGTTATTCCGCCCATGGACCCCTGGGACCGGGTCGGCCGGAGCCTCGTCGCCAGCCGCTTCGACGTGACTTACCACTTCCTTGACCCCCCGGGCTCTCGCGGCCGCGGTGACAGCGGCTCTCTCGGCGACGGGAGAGTTGGCCTCGCCGTACAGGTGGACGGTACCTCGTTTGCTTTCAGCGTAGATCCGGCCCGTGTCGACGTTTGGATCGAGCCTGAGCTCTTCGGAGACTTCGAAGGCCACGCCATCATCGGTGATGCGCCCGTCTGTGCAAACGCTGAGGTCGTTCTCCACCGCGACGACTCCATCGACACCCGACGCTATTCCTTCGGCTCTCATCTTCTGCGCGAGCACATCCACAATGCCTCCGAGGTGAACCACACCGTCGCGGACGGTCACGTTTATCTTGTAACCACTGAGCCCTGCGTCTTCCCGAATGGATTTGAGGACTTTCTCAGTGAGCTGGCGGTCTTCCTCGTTGACAGGCACAGTCTCCCACCCCGCTTCTAAACGGGTTCTCGAACATGAGTATTCCCATCCTTGCGGGGCGCTAGACTACCAGGGAGACTTATTACCGCGGTCAACGTGCAAGCGTAAATGGCTTGCGCGCGGGGACGGCGGGCTCCGCGACGCGAAGCCTTCAATTGGCACACCCATGGGGCCAAGTGATGGGCAAAGGGGTATTGCAAATCCGGCTGGGACGTGCTAAACTAAATTACGCGAGCGGCGGGCTGGCCGATTGACGCCGGGCTCCGTTGCAGGCGCGTCAGGGAACCAATCATTCGAGCGGAAGTGGCTCAGGGGTAGAGCATCGCCTTGCCAAGGCGAGGGTCGCGGGTTCAAATCCCGTCTTCCGCTCCATAATTTATATACGTGGGGTTGTGGGGCGACATAGCCAAGTGGCAAGGCAGCGGTCTGCAAAACCGCTATCCCCGGTTCGAATCCGGGTGTCGCCTCCATTTTCATGTACTCGCTGCTAGGTGGCATGGTGGAAGCCGCTACCATACCGCGATTTCCAGCGGTCTAGAGTGCAACACCGCTGACCCTGACGGCGCGCCGAATTTCCAGGAGGTGCGTTCGTCATGGCGAGGGTCTTTCGGCTGGATAAGCGGCTTCCCGATAGCTGGCAGGCCGCGCTAAGCGACTTTCTCACGTGGAAGCAGGCTCAAGGCGCGGCGCCTCGGACACTTCACGACTACCAGGACCACGTCAGGCAGTTCTTCACCAGGTTCCCCGACGCGTATGACCCTCAGTTGGTGCGTCAGCGCGTCCTTGCCTACACGGCAGAGGATGTTGCGCCCGCGACGTTCAACCTCCGGCGTGAATATCTCAAGGGGTTCTTCAGCTGGTGCGTCCGCGAAGGCATTTTCCCAGAGAACCCGCTTGCCGGCATTCCTAAGCGCAAGGACCCTGGCAAGGTGCGCCACCTACCGGAGGACGTGCTACGCGAGCTTCTTCGCCTGCCGGACAGGAACACGTTCTCAGGCCTTCGAGACTATGCGCTGATACTGCTCAGCCTCGCAACTGGCATACGGCCAGGGGAGGCACTTGCGCTTCTCGTGGAGGACGTGGACCTTCGCGGCCTCGCGGTCACGGTAAGGCACACCGTGGCGAAGACACGGGTTGAGCGGGTCCTGCCGATACCGCCCGCCGTCGCCGACGCCGTTCGTGAGCTGATAGCCGCGAGACACCCGGCCTGGGGAGAGAAGGTCCCGCTTTTCTGCTCGTTCTCAGGCCGGAGGCTCACCGTCGAGGAGTGGGTGAGGCGACTCAAAGCCTACAGCGCGCACATAGGCACGAAGGTCACGCCATACATGTTGAGGCACAGCTTCGCCATCGAAACCTTGCGCGCTGGCGCGAACGCCTTCGTGGTCCAAAGTATGCTCGGCCATACGAGCATGGCCATGACGAAACGCTACGTGAACCTCGTGGAGTCAGACCTCCGGGAGGCTATGGCGCAGGCTAACCCCCTTAATCGCCTCCTGCCACAACGCCAGAGGGTGTGCAAGGTCAGCGAGGATACCTCACGGCGCAGGAAATAGCGAACATGCGTTTGCTTCGCATAATCTACATTATGTAACCTAGCCTTTCCTAAAGGCCAGCTAGAATGGGGTGGGTTCGAGGGCCGAATGGTGGGAAGCCAGTGGGGAGAAAACCGCGCTTTCTTCCCCACTTGGCACCCGAAAAACGGTCCGAAAACGGGGTCCTCTCCCCACTTCGCCACCACAACCTTGCGTTCGCATTGCATTCGCATTGCGGTCGCATCGCGACACCCACAGTGTGGCGCACAGTGTGCGACACAGTCCCCTGTCGTTACCACAGTCCGATGAACTCACAGGGGAACGCGACGGCCACGCCTGCGACGGCCACTGTAGCGTAGTCGTCCGACACGTGAAGGAGGGTTCCCCTCCCTCTCGGCGTCGCCACGGCTCCCCCTATGGCCTGCCGGAGGCGGCGCACGTGCTCCGGGTCGGCCTTTGCTGGCGGCTCAGGCGCAGGCTCCTCCGGTTTATGCGCAGGTTTACGCTCACGCTGTCTGCGCCGGTAGCGACGCATATACTCGCGGTATGCTTGCGGGTCCTTGTATGGCACGCTGGCCTGCCTCCCCTCCATCTACCTGTCCATGCTACAAAAAGCGACACCTAAAAAGGCGTAGGACAAACGGGACAGCACAAAAAAGGCGCGCCAGGACGGTCTAGAAGGTGTCTCTCTCGCGCCGAGAGTAGTCTTACCCCTGCCGGGGAGAGAACGCGGCTCCTAGGCCGTCCTGTGCGCGAGAACAACACCGAAACAACGCACCGCAGAAGCGGAGGGGAAGCGGCCTCCGTCACCATGGAAATGGCGCGAAAATGGGTAAGGCCGCTTTTCCCCCGCTTTCATCGGTCACTCCAAGCTTGCGAGAATCTCCTTGAATATGCGCCTCGCGGCCTCCAGGTCGTCACTCTCGCGCAAGGCCTCCACGTTCAGCGTGACGGTCTTGCCGGGGTTCGTCTTGCCGTTGCCGCCGGTCCAGTCCGGCAGGCTCACCTGCAACCTCCCGGCCTTCGGGAACCAGCGCAACA
>JBLNCC010000123.1:0-35404 GCA_050260395.1 Betaproteobacteria bacterium | reverse complement strand
GATCCCATACTTGAACCCGAATGCCACCACAACCACATCGAGCCGTTCTTTTCGGGATGCGCGGGCGAACGCGTTCATTATGCGCTCCCGCAGCTGGCGCGGAGGAAGGGCCGTCGTATCGATGATACGCGTCGCCCTCGACCGGATCTCCTCCAGCCTGCGACGCTCCTCTTCTATGCCCTCAAGGACTCCTCCCTCGCCAGAGAGCGGGTGGCGCCGTCGGGTCTCCTTGAACCTCCGGACGAGCACCTCGTCGGACGCCTCGAGAAAGAGGATCTCGTACGTCACTCCCATTTCCTCAAGCGCATCGAGGGCGCTGGACAGCGTATCGAAGAACTCGCGGCTCCTTATGTCAACTACCAAAGCTATGTTATTTATCTTGCCGTCCGACTGTGCCACGAGTTCAGCAAATTTCGGGATGAGAGTGGGTGGAAGGTTGTCAACGCAGAAAAAGCCCATATCCTCGAAAGCCCGAACGGCTTCGCTTTTCCCCGCGCCCGAAAGGCCGGTGATGATCACGAATCGCTCTTCGCTCAAAGCCTAAATCCTCCGGTTCCCCACCGTGCCTGGCGCCGGCCGCCTACACACGCACGTTGATGATCCTCTCAGGGTCGATGCCCGCGCCTATCGCGACCTCCAGCGCTCGTCCGAAGTCACCTACGTCATCTGGCGCATGGGCATCGCTGCCTATGCAAAAGTTGACCCCTTGACGCGCCGCGGCCTTCATGAACTCGGCATCGAGATTGGCGTGCCTCGCGTTGATCTCGAGGGCCGTCCCGACCCTGGCGCACTCCCTCGCAAGCTCCTCCGTGTCTATGGAGACGTGGAGGCCCGGGTGTGTTACCACGTCCACCCTATTCTTCCTTATGGCTTCCACCAGAGCCTTCGTGTTATCGACCCTCGCCCGCTCGGCGAGACGGCGGCTCCAGCGCGCCGCGTAGTTGCGACCGGAGAGCCTCCACCAATCCTGCACGGTCCGCGCGCGAACCATGAGGTGATACCCGACGAGCACTACATCAAGGCGCTTGAGCAGGTCCGCGGGGACGTCGAGCCCGCCGTCGGCATCGACGAGGTTTGCCTCCACACCCATGAGCACTTTGACCTCCGGAAAAGCCTGCCTGCTCTTCTCGATCTCCCGAGCGATGTCATCGAATGCGGCAAGGCTCCTGATGCCCACGCCGAACAGGTTCGCAGGGCCGTGGTCAGTGATGGCGACAGCTTCGAGACCCTTGCGTGCCGCGGCACGCACGTTGTCCATGACCGTGCCCTTGCCGTGGCTGAACCTCGTATGTGTGTGGTAGTCAGCGAACACTCTCATCAGTATACCATGGTCCGCGTTCCCGGGCCTGGGACGAACCCTTCCGGTGAGGGCTCGAGCTGCGACGCAGCCTCTTCATCCAGGACCAGCGTAGCGTCGGGATGAAGCTGCAACACCGAACTGGGCACCATCTCCGTCACGGGCCCGTGCACCGTCTGCGCGATCACGGGCGCCTTCGCCGTGCCGCTCGCAAGGAGCAGGATCGACCTGCTGTTCATTATCGTACGTATTCCCATCGATATGGCTTGTCTCGGCACGGCGTTCTCGTCGCCGCCGAAGAACACCGAATTGGCCTCGATGGTGCGCTTGGCAAGGAAGAGTGACCGCGTGCGGGATCCAAACTCGGTTCTCGGCTCGTTGAACCCGATATGGCCGTTCCTTCCCACACCGAGGACGGCAAGGTCTATTCCTCCTGCGTTCCTTATCGCGCGCTCGTACGCCCGGCATTCCTCGCGCACGTCGCCGGCAAGGCCGTTCGGCATGTAAATCCGATCCGGTTTCACGTTCACGTGATCGAAGAACCTGCTGTGCATATAGTGATGAAAGCTTGCCGGATGGTCCGGCGCGAGGCCGAGATACTCGTCCAGGTTGAACGTGGTAACCTCCGAGAAATCCAGCCCTTCTTCGTGGTGCATCCTCACGAGTTCAGCGTACAACCCGAATTGGGTCGCGCCCGTCGCGAGGGTGAGAACGCTCGCAGGTTTCCTGCGCACCTGTTCGGCCACGATCTTCGCAGCCTCCCGGCTCATCGTGTCGTAATCCTGCGCGACGATAACAACCATGGACCCGCACCCCCATCTATGTTCTCTCCACCCACGTTTCCCGCTAAACTTTCAACACCTGGCGCTCCGGCCGGCAACACGCAGACGCGTAACTCGGGGCTTCGCGGGAAGGCGGAGCCGCACCGAACGCACGGACGGGCCGGCGTTCACGCCTCCCCTCGATACAGGACGGCGCCTCGGACGATGGTTGCCCGCACCTCACCCACCTGATCCATGAGAACGAGGTCGGCATCCTTGCCCTCCTCTATGCTGCCCTTGCGGTCGTGTACCCCCGCTATCCTCGCAGGGACCGACGACGCCATCGCCACGGCCTGGGACAACGCCACGCCCAAGTCGCCGATGGCCCGTTTCACCGCCTTGTCAAGGGTGAGCGCGCTGCCGGCGAGGCTGCCGTCAGGAAGCCTGACCGCGCCCCCTTTGTACATCACCCTCTGCCCGCCGAGCTCGTATTCGCCCTCCGGCATACCGGCCGCCATTGTGGCATCTGTAACAAGGGCCAGCCTGTCTGCGCCTTTGCATCGGTAGAGGATGGTCGTGGTGGCCGGGTGCAAGTGAAAACCGTCCAGGATGGCCTCGGTCGTGATCTCGTCGCACGCGAGCATCGCGCCAGCCATACCTGGGTTGCGATGGTGAAGCCCACGCATGGCATTGAACGCGTGCGTCACATGGGTTGCGCCTGACCTCACCGCCAGCATGGCTTCGTCGAAAGACGCCAGGGAATGCCCAAGCGACACCCTGACTCCGCGGCCCACCGCCGCCCGGATGAACTCCAAAGCGCCTTCGAGCTCCGGAGCGACCGTGGTTATCCTCACGAGCCCGCCAGATTCCTCGATAAGCTTGTCCAGCTCGCCGACGTCCGGAGGCCGAATCGCCTCGAGCGCCTGGGCGCCCCTGCTATCCGGGTTGACCCACGGCCCCTCCAGGTGGACTCCCAGGACCTCTGCCCCGCCGGTGCCCCGCCGGGCCGCGTCAGCCACCGCACGCACCGCGCCCACGAGGTCATCGAACGGCGCGGCCATGGTCGTCGGGAACATGGAGGTGGTTCCGTGCCTCGCGTGAGCCTGGCACATGGCGGACACGGCCTCGTACGTACCTTCCAGCACGTCGTGGCCGCCTCCCCCATGCACGTGGATATCGACGAATCCGGGCACTACCGTGAGGCCGGACGCGTCGAGAACCTCATGGCCCGCGGTGGACCACTGCCTGAACTCACCGTGTGACCCGACCCTTGCGATCCTGCCGTCTTGAACGACCAGAAACCCCGAGACCATTATACCTCGCGGCGTCAAGATGTCCGCGTTCTTTATGATCACTCCAGCATCCTCCTCCGATCACGCAGCCTCACGGCTCACTTGCCTTCCCCACGTCATGCGCGGCGGAAGAGCGAGTCCTCGATGTTCTCCAGGACCCTGCCAGTGATCCGGCAGCCAACCTCCTGGATACCCAGAAGATACGCCCCAACCACGGGCGGGAACCTCGCTTCCACGACCTCGGACGCCGGGGACGTCTTCGCTAGCTCCCTGGCCAAAGCCCGCCGTACCAGCTCTCCAGCGCCGAACACCCCGCCCGACGTAACGCAGAGCACGGCCTCATTCTCCATTCCGAGCGCTCTCACCACGCTGGCGGCCGCGAGACCCAGCTCAGCACCGGCCCTACGGAGTATGCACCGCGCCACGCGGTCTCCCTTGCGCGCCGCCTCGGCCACCAACACGGCCACCCCGGCGATGTCCGTTCTCGCGAGGCCTTTCCGGTACGCCAGCCCCACCAGGTCGTCCGGCGAGGTTATCTTGAAATGCTGCATGACCGCATCGCAAAGGGTGGTGGGCTCGCCCCGCCCGTCGCTCGCCCTCACAACGGACGCAAGCGCCTGGCGGCCGATGTCGTACGCGCTTCCCTCGTCACCGAGGATGTATCCCCAGCCGCCCGCCCGTGCTCTCTCGCCCCTGGCGTTGACGCCGAACGCCATGGAACCTGTTCCCGCTATCACCACGACCCCGGGTTGCCCCAAAGTGCCGCCGGCAAGAGCTATGGCGGCGTCGTTGTCCACCACGACCTTGTTCGCCACGCCCGTCTCTTGTAAGAGCGCGGTCACTTCCTCGCGGTCGCCGGGCCTTGCGACGCCAGCTGCGCCCACGAACACAACGTCGAAGGCCTCGTCTCCCGCGGGCAGCTGAGTTCGAGCCTTTGCGATAGCGGCGAGGATCTCGGCTTTCATGCCCTGCGGCCCCGAGATTTGGAGGTTCGCCGGGCCTGCCCACGCCCGCGCGAGGACTTCGCCGCGCTCCGTCCCAACCATGCAATCAGTCTTCGTGCCGCCTGCGTCTATCGCGACGATGAGCCCCATACCGTTCCTCCCGCCCCAGGCGCCGGCCGCGTTTCGGCCCGGCGCGCGAGCTTCCGGCGCTTTCCACCCACCGCTCTCTGAGAGAGCGTCCGCGCGGACCGAAAGTCACGTCAAAGGCACGTCTTGCACGTTTCCCAGAGCGTGTCCCGGACGGCCGGCGTTATCTCGACGCCCGCGAGGTCCAGGGCCGAAAGCACGGCACCCAACACGGGCGGGTCCTTGAGCAAGATGAACTCCGCCACGGGGTATTCCTTCAGGACCCGCGCCTTCAGCGTGTCCGTCATGATGGGGTCATCAGCGTTCGCGAAGACTCCTCCCGAGAGCACGACCTTGGCAGGACCCGCGGGCGAGAAGAGCTTTCGAAGCGCCGCCAGCACAGCTATGGCAAGCTCCTCCCCCACGGCGCGCAAGATGTCGTAGGCCACCTCGTCCCCGCGTCGCGCGGCTTCGAATACTAGGGGCGCCAGAAAGGCCACGTGCACCCGTCCCTCGCCCGAGGACCCGGGGTAGAACCTCTCTATGAGGTCGTCCAGGCGTTGAAGGTGGAGTTTTTCGCAAAGCATGTCATAGAGGATCGTAGGCTTGCCACGCCCGTCATGGCCACGCGTCGCCATCCGCACTGCAAGCATGCCTATATAGTCGGCGCCGGCGCCGTCTCCAAACATGTACCCAAGCCCGCCTACCTGCACTCTCATGCCCTCGCGGTTGAACCCGATCACGTTCGTGCCGGTGCCGCATATCGCCACCACGCCCACGCCGTCGTATGTAGCCGCCCTGAGCGCTATCGTCGCGTCGTTTTCCAGGCCCATGCGGGGCGCGGGATTTATCTCAGCCAGAAACCGCTTTACGATGGCGAAGTCCGCGGGACGGTCGGCACCTGCCATTCCGTAGAACACAGCCTCGACCTCTTGCGCCGCGACACCCGCCTCGCCCAAGGCGGTCTCGACTGCCTTCCCGACCTGAGTTTTCGCAAGCTCCACCCCAACAGCCTGGAAATTGCCTGGACCGGCTCTTCCCGCCCCTAACGCACGTCCCGTGACATCGCTCACGAGCGCTACGGTCTTCGTGCCCCCTGCGTCAACGCCCACCACGTGCTTCATTGGTCCCGCCCTGCCTCCAGTCCGGCCGGCTCCGAGGTCGCTGCGTTACTCCGCCCGTGGCTCCATCCGTTCCGGATGAGTGCGGGTGCCGGCACGCGGCCTCTGAACGGCCCGTCCGCCAGTGCTTGCCAGTATTCCGGCCTGTCAGAGATGGCGTCGTACGAGAACAGAACCACGCCAGCGGTTCTCACGGACCTCGCCACGGCGATCTTTTCGATACAGCCCGCCGGGTCATCCAACATGTTGTAGACGCCAATGCCCGCGACCACGCGTCCCCACCCGGGGGCCGCCGCGACCGCGTCGCGCACTCGCCTGGCGAAAACCTCCCCCTCAGGCGCGTACGCCATCGGAACCACGAAATCGACGATATCCTGGCCAAGCCAGGTCTTCCAGTCTTGGAACGTCCGCCCGGCCGCGTCGGCCGCGTCGGGTAACACGGCACACGACACCGCCACCCAAGGCTTCACACGCTTGACATCCTGATAGACACGGCGGACGACCTCGGTGACCTGATCACGACGGAACGCGTCCCATTCCGCCCCGAGATCGCGGCGCGAGTCCTCTGCATCCAGCCCTTCGCCGCCCCCCGGCGCTCCGGGCCCTTCCCCAAGGTCAGCAGGGTCGTATCCGGTGAGGCCGCGAAACGCGGCCCTTGCCTCGGCACCATACCCAAACCTCGCCGACGGATACCTTATGTAGTCGAAGTGCACGCCGTCCACGTCGTAATCCCGGACCACCTCCATGAACACATCGTGGACGTACGCCTTCACGCCCTCTATAGCGGGATCGAGCATCGGCGACACGAGCTCGCCCTCGGCCATCTCCGGCGTATAATCGAGGGTAGAGACGCCCTTGTCGTCGACGAGCGCCCACTCGGGGTGCCGAGAAAGCACGTGCCCGGGCTGGTATTCACGGCAGCCGAGCTTTCCCACGGTGAAAGCATTGATCCACGCGTGAACCTGGAGGCCAGCCGCGTGGGCCCGCTCGATGCAGAACTCGAGCGGATCGAAGCCGTCCTCGACGTCAGCCGCCTTCGGAAGCACGGCACTTGTATAATACGCCTCGCCGCGTCCGTTCACCTGCACGAAGAGAGCGTTGAAGTTGTTGCTCGAAGCGAGAGCCACCATTCTCTCGACCGAGCTTCGAGTCCTCATGCTCGTCCGGACCACCCAGAGCCCTCTCACCTCGTGGCGAGCCACCCACGCCACCTCCACGCGCGGGCCCACGGCAACGCGCACCGCCGTCCCCACGACGACCGCGGCAAGAACGAAGCAGGCCCGGCGGTGCTCCGGGGCCATTGTAACAAGCCTCGAAATGACCTTCCTCACCAACGCAGCAGAATAACCGGGGGCGCGCCGACACGCCCTGAGGAAGCGTACTGGCCGCCACCCGGTTGTCGTGCTCCCTCCCACGTTTCACTTGCCTCCCCGGGTCACGCGGACTTGATTGAGTATGCGTCTCCCTGCGAATGAAGAACGAATGAGCGCCCGTCCTGGACCGCGCCCGCGGCCGCCGGCTCGCTGATCCTGATCCGCCGGGCCGCCGATTAGACTTCAGGCTTATCCAGCTCCATCCTAACTTTGCCGCGGGACCGGAGAAAGTCGGTTACGCGCCTGACGCTCGTATTGAGCACCAGGTCTTCTGTGAGGCCTGCGCGTTGAGCGAGCTCGACCGCGGCGTCGACAACTCCCACGCGCGACGCATGATGGGCATCGCTTCCAATGACCACGGTGACGCCGTGGGCCGCCGAAAGCTTTGCGAATTGGAAACAGTTGTCCCGGCTGTCCAACCTCACGACGGTGAGGGACGAATTATTGATCTCGAGAAGCTTGCCCAGGCGCTTCGCGGCCCGGACGACCTCTTCGATGTCCACTTGAAAGGCCGGGTTCCCGGGATGGGCGATGGCGTCAACGTAGGGATTCTCCATCGCACCTATCATCGCCCTGGTGTTCTCCTCAACCGTCCCTCCATCGTAACCCGTGCCCACGTGGAACCCGGCGAGCACGAAGTCCAACTTTTTCAAGGAACGCTCGGGGAGGTCGAGCTCGCCGGCGGGGCTGGTTATATTCGCCTCGACCCCTTTGAGCACCTCCACCCCTGCGATGGTGGCCGGGATAACCCTCAGGTTGCCGAAATAGTACAAGTGTGGCCCACCCGGGATGTTGGGCCCATGGTCGGTGATGGCGATGAGTTCCAGGCCCGCGTCGCGTGCCGCGCGAGCCATTTCGTCGATGGTGTTGTACGCGTGTCCGCTTGCGACAGAGTGAGTGTGAAGGTCGGCAACGATCCGCATTCTCAGGTCCTCCCAGGCGATGTGTGAATCGCGCGTATCTTGGCAGCGCACGGTGGCGCGTTTCAGAGACCAATTCAACGCTGGGAGGCTGATCCCTGCTTCCAAGCGAACGCTGCGGGATTGATATCCGGGAACACCGCGTCTATGGCTTCGATCTCGCCCAGGTACCTCTCGATTTCGGCCGTCGCGTCAGCTCGTTCAAGGGCGTAGAGCAACCGTTCGAACCTGTTCCTGTGCTCCAGGAAGCGGCGCGAAGCGTAATCCGCCGCCTGCTCGGTCGTCACGAGAAACGGCCAGTCGCTGCTCTGGAGAAGCAGCGCCTCCCGCGCCGCCTGACGGAGCAGTCGTTTCTCGAGGTTTTCGGAGCCACCGCGATCGCGGTCTGCCGAAGTCGCGAGGGAGACGAGTGGGGACGCGATCCTCTCCATTTCCTCCTCCACGCCGTGGATCTCGTCCCACATCCAGCTGGTCGCCTCGTTATCCCAGATGTAATGGCCCCCTCCCATGCCCCACGAGCTTTCCACAAGGTCTATCCGGCCCGCCGGCGGGTGGTTCTGCAGGTACCCGGCAGCCGTTGCAAGCTCCACGGACCTGCTCCGGGCCAGGCCTTCGAGGACCCAGCGGAGCCAGTCCAGCCCCTCCATCCACCAATGCCCGAAAAGCTCGACGTCGAAGGGCGCCACAATGACGCCGTGTTTCCCCGTATCCTTGTGGAACTCGCCGAGGAGCCTCTCCACGAGGCCCACGAAGTGGTCAGCGTGCTCCTTCGCTCTGGCCAGAGCGGCTTCCGGCTGGTAGATCTCCTTGGAACCCAGGTCCGCAAGCCTGCTGGTGACCTTCCAGTAGCGAAACCCCGAAATGGAATCTCGTTTGTGGAACTCCCGGTAGTTGCCGTCTCCGGGATAGCCCCACTCCGACGACCACACCTGAAGGGCAGTGCGCTCGTTCCGCCCGAGCACCAACAGACCGCTGCCCTCAACCGAGTACGGCAGATACGTGGTGAAACCCGGCCTGGAAGGGATGTACCTGGGGACAGGCTGCCGTTGCGCAAACTTGGCCCCGTACATGCCGGCCGGCGTCCCTCCCTGGATGGCGTGGGAATCCACAAAGAAGTGCCTTATCCCCATGGCCGCGAGGACGCCGTCGATGCCAGCCGCCGCAAAGGCGGATCCAGGAGGACCGGTGACGGAGTCCCGGGGGCGGTACCCGCACTCAGGCAACCATATTCCCAGCGGCTTTCTCCCGAAGCAACGCTCGTAGGTGTCGGCTCCGATCTTCACCTGGGCGTAAACCGACGATTCCCTCGCGAGAAGCGGCAGGTAGGCGTGGGTAGCCGCGCCGGCCACAAGCTCGATGTGGCCTTCCTCCTGAAGGGAGCGGAAGGCCGCAACTATATCGCCCCCGTACCTTTCGTGGAAGCTCGTCTTGACCTTCTCGTACCTGTCCCGGTAGAATTTCGCGAGGTCGCGAAGGCGCCCCTCGCTCTCCGCTTCGAACCGCTCGATATCCCCTTCTGCCGCCGCGATCTTGGTCTCGACGTACTCGTCGAAGCGAAACAGCATGTACGGGTCCTGAAGCTGGTCCAGGAGCACCGGCGTGAGCCCGATGGTAAGCTTCGCCGGGACGCCGCTTGCCACCAAGTCGGAGATGACGTCAAGGAGCGGGATGTAAGTCTCTGCCATCGCCTCGAACACCCACTCCTCGCCGAACGGCCATACCCCGGCCTTTCGGCAGTACGGCAGGTGGCTGTGGAGCACGAAAACGAACGAGCCTACAGACACGACAGCCCCTCCTCCCTTGAACTCTCTTTAGTTTTGACACCGCAACACCTTGCTATTCGGAAGGCGCCGGGCTTGCGCGCCGCACGGCTTGGGACGAGACGAGACGACGACCGGTGGCCCCTTGGCGTTTTTGGCAAATCCACACAGCGGCCCTCGAATAATCGCGCACGACGCAAGGGATATTATTACAGAGACGTGCCGGAGCACATCTCCAAACCCTTATTGCCTGACAAGGCTCTGCGATGTAATGATTGCCGGGAGGTAGCCGGGGTGACGGCCATAATCGATGAGAAAGGACCATCGGACGAGAATGTGAGCCAGCCCATCCTTGATGAGGATGCCGCCGAGAAAGTGGTTGCTGCGGCTGCAAAGGAAGTAGAGGAAGTTCGCCTCCCCGAGAGCGTATCGGAGCTGCGCATCGTGGAGACGAGAGAGATCAACCTTGCAGAGGACATTGGCCACGCCGTCACCCGTCCCGCGTACGCGACCGGCATGGAGGCCGAGTACGAGCTCCCGCGTGGTTACGGCAGCACCAGGGTGGTCCTTATGGTGCGCGATCCATTTTGGCTCCACGCGTACTGGGAGATCGCCGAAGACGTGTCGGAGACCGTCACTGCCGCCCTGGGGCCCGAGGGGTGGCAACTCGGCAGGAAAACGCTTCGCGTGCATGACGTGACCGACATCGAGTTCGATGGGACCAATGCCCATCGGACCTTCGACATCGACATCAGCAACGGCGCCAACAACTGGTACATCAACGTCGAGCGGCCAAACAGGTCATACTGCGCGGAGCTGGGCATCGTGGGGCCCGACGGACGGTTCGTGCTCCTTTCCAGGTCCAACGTGGTCCGGACTCCCCGTGCCGGCCCGTCCGAGGTCATAGACGAGGAATGGATGACCATCTCCGCCATAGAACAATACTACCCGCGCCTCGGGCGGCTGCCCTCGTCTCCGGAGATGGTGTCGGCCCGGCTGGAGTACATGGCCCTGGAAATGGGGTCCGGCTTCATGGCAGGCATCTCGAGCCCCGGAGTAGGGGTAGCCGCACCCGAGCGAAAGGCTTTCTGGTTGAGCGCCTCGGTTGAAGTGATCGTCCACGGCGCGACCGAACCCGGCTCAACCGTGACGATCCAGGGCTTGCCCGTGAAGCTGCGGGCCGACGGCACCTTTTCCGCCAGGTTCCAGCTGCCGGACGGTGAGCAAGTCATTCCCGTTGAAGCCGTGTCCAGGGATGGCAGCATGAAGCGGTCCGTCACCACGAGGCTCGCCCGCAAAACGTGGTGAGCCTGCCGAAAAGCCGAAAACACGACATGATCAGGGAGATGAAGCCGGAACATGTCCAGCGAAAAGGGTTATCTCGCGCTCGTGCTGCACGCGCACCTGCCGTACGTGAGGCACCCGGAATACCCTGATTTCCTGGAGGAAACATGGCTGTTCGAGGCCATAACGGAAACGTACATCCCGCTCATCAAGGTATTCCAGGGGCTTGTGCGCGACGGGGTTCCTTTCCGCCTCACCATGTCCATCACGCCCCCCCTCGCCTCGATGCTCCTGGACCCGCTCTTGCAAGAACGGTACCTCCGTCACCTCGCAAAGCTCACAGAGCTCGCGGAGAAGGAGGTCGAGCGCACGCGGTGGCTCCCGGAATTCAACGAAAACGCCCGGATGTATCGGGACCGCTTCTACGAGGCGCGTCACATCTTCGAGGACGTGTACGGGCGAAACATCCTCACCCCGCTCAAGGAGCTTGAAGCCCAGGGGCGCCTGGAGATCATCACTTGCGCGGCTACCCACGGGTATCTTCCGTTGATGGAGATCTGCCGGGAAGCCGTGCGCGCCCAGATCCGCATCGCCACGGATTTCCACAGGCGAGCCATGGGAAAGAGGCCCATCGGCTTCTGGCTTCCCGAGTGCGGCTACAACCCGGGAGACGACTGGTTCCTAAGAGAGCAGGGCATCAGGTACTTCATAACCGACGCCCACGGCATGCTCTTCGCGTCGCCCCGGCCGAAGTACGGAGTCTTCGCCCCCGTGTACTGCAAGTCAGGGGTTGCCGCCTTCGGGCGCGACATGGAGTCTTCAAAGCAGGTATGGAGCGCGCGCGAAGGCTACCCGGGGGACTACGACTATCGCGAGTTTTACAGAGACATCGGCTACGATCTGGACTATGACTACATCCGCCCGTACATACATCCCAGCGGGACCAGGATCAACACCGGAATAAAGTACTATAGGATCACCGGCAAGACCCACGACAAACAACCCTACAATAGGCGGCGAGCCATCGAGAAAGCCGCCATCCATGCGGGGAACTTCATGTTCAACCGGGAGAAGCAGATAGAGTACCTGGCTTCCGTGATGGACCGCAAGCCTATCGTCGTAGCCCCTTATGACGCGGAGCTCTTCGGACACTGGTGGTTCGAGGGACCCGAGTGGCTGGACTTTCTCATCAGGAAGATCGCGTACGATCAAAAGACCGTGGCCCTCATAACCCCAGGCGACTACCTCGGCGTGTACACGCGCAACCAAATCTCGACCCCGTCCCTATCGAGCTGGGGATACAAAGGCTACAACGAGGTGTGGCTCGAGGGCTCCAACGACTGGATATACAGGCATCTCCACAAGGCCGCCGAGAGGATGGTGGAGCTTGCCCAGGCTCACCCGGCCGCCGACGGCCTCCTGCGCCGGGCCCTGAACCAGGCGGCGCGGGAGCTTCTCCTCGCCCAGAGCAGCGACTGGGCGTTCATCATGAAAACCGGCACGATGGTGCCGTATGCCGTGCGGAGGACCAAGGAACACGTCTGGAGGTTCACCAAGCTCTACCATGACATACGCAACGGCGCCATCGACGAAGCTTGGCTCGCGGACATCGAGTACCGCGACAACATCTTCCCCGAGATGGATTACCGGGTTTACGCTGGTGGGGCTCATGTGGCGGCGGCAAACGCCACGGAGGCCGCCGCGGCCGCGACCGCGGCGGCTGCCGGCGCGGCGGCGGGCTCGTAAGTAAAACCGCCGGCGCAGGGCGGTCGCTTTCTCACGTTGCCCTCTTATGTAGCCCTGATCTCATCGATCTTGGCCATGTACATCTCCCGGAGAGCCTCCGCGTCGGCAGACGTCGAGGCTTCACTGTACACGTGGAAGAGTGGCTCCTCCGAATCGGGGAGGATGAGCGCCCAGCCGGTGTCGTGGTATACCTTGATCCCGTCGATGAGCTCGACCTTCTCGCCGCGCACCTGTTCAATGAGCATCCGCATGACCTTGCCCTTGTCTTCCCATGGGCACTCGACCGTGCGCTTGCTCATGTAGAACTTTGGCACCATGGAAAGCAACGACGAAAGGCGCACGTTCTCCGCCGCCATGACCTCGAGGATCTTCGCCAGGGACAGGAGCGCGTCGAAAGCGGGTTGGAAGCCCGGGAGCTCCTTCTCCCCGATGAGGATCTTCTCTTCGATCACCTTCTCCATCACCGACCTCGGGTTCGCGCGGGTGCGGACCACGCGGCCCCGGTAAGTGCGTGCCATGTCCTCGATGATCCTCGGTGCCGTCACCGGCACAGCCACGGTAGCTCCTTCTTTGGACTTGAGGATGAGGAGCGACATCAGGGCACAGAACATCTCGTCAGAAACGCCCCTGCCCTGCTCGTCCACGAGAAGGAGCCGCTCTGCATTGGCGTCCACGGCTATGCCTAGGTCGGCGCGGCTGGAAACCACCGCCCTCGACAGGAGCGACAGCGAGTCGAGCATCTCGTAGTGATTTCTCGGCCTTCCGGCCGCGGCGTTGTCGTGATTTAGCGCCAGCACGTCGCACCCGAGCGCGTCGAGAAGCGTGGGCAGGAGGAGGGATAGGTTCCCCGGGTCGAAGTCCACGACCACCTTAAAACGGCGCGCGCGCACAGTGGCGACGGACACAGTCTTGAGGAGACCGTCGAGGTACTTCTCGATCACACGGGTGAGAAAGGCGACCTCGCCGACGTCCTCCGCGTCCACGCGCCTGAAGTCTTCGCTGAAGAAGGCGTTCTCTATCTTGCGCTCCATGGACCTGTCGATGTTGATGCCTTGCTGATCCAGGAACTCGATAAGCCCGATGTTCGGGTCGTAGGGCGAAAGCCTCACATGGAGACCGCCTGCAACCCCCAGGGCCGCGACGGCGTAGCGGGTGACGGGGGTGGTCATACGCCCGAGGTCATACACGTTGGTGCCACTGGAAAGGAGGCCTGCCGTGATCGCGCGCTTCAGCATCCGCGAAGGCTTGTACGCGTCGGAGCTCACCACGATCGCGCGCTTTTCGCCGAAGCAGGCGCCGTACGCGGCGCCCAGTTTGGCCGCGAATTCCGGGGTGAGTTCGACGTTGAGAAGGCCGGAGACGCCGTACGACCCGAAGAGCCTCCTGGACCACTTCGCTCCCCAGACGAGGCTGGTGGTGATGGTGGTGCCGGCGTCGATGATCTTGTTGGGCCATATCTTTACGCTGGGTTTGATGATGCTCCGCTCCCCCACGGAGCAATCTGCACCAACCACAGAGCCCTCGAACAGGGCGGTTTTCGCCTTGATGCTGGTCCTCGAACAGACTATGGCGCCGCGCAGCTCCGTCTCCTTCCCCACATAAGAGTTGTTCCAGATTATGCTTCTCTTCACCGACGCTCCCTCGTTGAGAAGGTTCTGCTGGCCGATGACGGTGCACTCGCCCACCTCTGCGTTGCGTTTCACGCGACAGCGCTCCCCGATCACGACGGGCGGTATGAGCCGCGCGTTCGGGTGAATGTCCGCCCCTTGTCCGATGTATACACCCTTCTCCACCTCCCGACCGGGTATGTCCACCCTGGCGCGGCCTTCCAAGATATCGTAATGGGTCTGACGGTACTGCTCGATGGTTCCGATATCGCTCCAGTAACCGCTCGCGACGTAACCGAAAAGGGGGAGCTTTCTCTTGAGGATGAGCGGGAACAGATTCTTGCTGAAGTCGAACTCCTGCCCGAAATCGAAGAAGCCCAGCACGTCGGGCTCGAGCACATAGATGCCGGTATTTACGGTATCGCTGAACACCTCGCTCCAGCTCGGCTTCTCAAGGAAGCGCAAGATGCGCCCATCGTTATCGGTGATGACGACGCCGTATTCGAGCGGGGTGGGCACCCGAGCCAGGACTATGGTGGCGATGGCGCCCTTGGCCTTGTGAAACTCCACCGCCTCCGCAAGGTCGAAGTCGGTTAGAGCGTCGCCGCTTATGACGAGGAACGTGGTGTCGAGGTGCTCTTCGCACGCCTTTACGCTACCGGCTGTGCCGAGGGGAACATCCTCCACGGCGTAGCGCATGCTGACCCCGAAGGAGTCTCCCGTGCCGAAATAGTCCTGGATCACCTCCGGCATGTAGTGGAGCGTGGCGTAGATGCAGGTGAACCCGTGCTTACGTAGGAGGCGCACGATGTGCTCCAGGATTGGCCGGCCCACCACCGGCACCATGGGCTTGGGCTTGTCGCAGGTAAGCGGACGCAGGCGAGTGCCCTTGCCGCCTGCCATCACCACGGCTATCATCTCATTCGGACCTCCCAACCAGGCAGCGCTTTTCGGGAATGGTCACCGGCATCGCGTCATAGCTTGAACCGCCGGCGCCCCGGCGACCACCGGGAATACGGGCACGGGCTGACACACCTTCACCGATACCGGGTGTTCAGTGCGCACCTTCCGGCACGCGGTAGCGCGAGTAATCCTGAGCTGTCTCCGCGGCCTGCGCGAACCAGCGTGGCCCCGCCACCGCCCAAGGGCTCGCCCGGTAGGCGGCGAGGACCTCATCGTACACCGCCCTCGTCCTCTCCGCTATTACCTCCCAGTTGAACCGCTCCTGAACCTCCCGGCGGGCCGCCGTGCGGACGCGTTCTCGAAGCCGGTCGTCGCCTAGGAGAGTAAGGATGTTGTCTGCAAGCGAATCGGGATTAGCCGTCAAGGCCTTCATGCCGGTGATGCCGTGGCGCACGACCTCTCCAAGTCCGCCTGTGTCAGACACCACCACCGGGAGGCCGCACGCCATGCCTTCCAGCGCGGCGATCCCAAAGGGCTCGTAAAGGCTGGGGACGACCGCGATGTCCGCGCACCTGTACAAGCGGTTGCGTGTCGCGTCGTCCACGAAGCCGGCGAAATAGATGCGGTGGTAGATTCCGAGCGACTGCGAGAGGTGCCTGAGGTAGGGGTCGGCCGGCCCCTTGCCGGCTATGACGAGCTTGGCCTTGTCGTAATAAGCGAGGACCTTCGCGAAAGCCTCGATGAGGACGTGGACGCCCTTTTCATGCACGAGCCTGCCGATGAAAAAGATCATCTTCTCGTCGGGCGCGGCCCAGCGCGACCGGAACGTGGCAAGGTCCTCGCCCTCGGGGACCTCGAACCTGCCGGGGTCTACCCCGTTCGGGATCACATGCACCTTGTCCGCGGGGAACTGGAAGACCCATGAAAGCTCACCGCGCATGTACTCGCTGCAGCATATGACGCGCCACGCCTCGAACCCGAGCCACCATTCGACGCTGCTGATGTACCGCTGAAGGTCGTTGTGAAGCCCCCAATTGCGGCCGTACTCGGTCGCATGAATCGTGGCAACGAGCGGGATCCTGAATGCGTGCTTCAGCGTCTTCGCGGCGTAGGCGACGACCCAATCGTGGGCGTGCACGAGATCGGCTCCTTGAGCGGCCTGGGGGATGGCGTGCTCTAAGAGGCTCAGGTTCATCTGCATGACCCACGTGACGAAATCGGGCGGGGACGGGCTGCCGAGAGGCACTCTGAAAACCCTGACGCCCGAATCGTCTTCGACCTCTTCGGCGCCGTCGGCGGCGCAGGTGACGACATCTACATGCACGCCCTGTCGTACGAGGGCTTTCGAGAGGTCCTCAACGTGGCGGGCGATCCCCCCAACAATCCTCGGCGGGTACTCCCACGAAAGCATGAGAACACGCATCTCGTTCCCTCCCGCTTCTCGCCCTGGGAACTTGTGCTATGTTCTTATGATTCGCGGTTGAGCGCAAATTATTCGTGGCTCGACGCGCGCGCGAGCTGGATCTCGGCGGCCAGGACCTCGAGCTTGCCCGCAGACCCGGAGTCGAACTTCAGTCTCACGATGCGCAGGTTCTCGCCAGCCTCTTCCTCCGCCTTCCGCCGGATGGCCAGCCTCTCTCGAGCAGCCACGAGGGCGTAATAGGCGGTGTCGACATCGAGCATGAGGCCTTGCCTCTTTGCGACAAGCGCTCTAGCAGCGTTCTTTCGCACATTCTCCGCTTGTGACGGCGTAGGGCCTGGGATATAATGATAGCGGAGGAGAGAGGGCATGCCCGTCGACGCGATCCTCAACGAGAACGCCCGGTGTGTGCTGAGATCGAGAGCGAGTTCGTCATCGGAGACGAGAGTGTCTTCTCTCCAAAGTTGTTCCTTGAGCAGCTGGTGTATACGGAAGACATCGAAGACAAGGATGCCGTGGCAGCGATGGTAACTGGCGGCACCCTCACCCCACCAGAGGTTGAGGCATTCCTCCGTGAACAAGTGCGCGAGTTCCTCGGTCGCGAGACAAATTCCAGTGAACAAGAGAAAGGTCTCGGAAGCGGATGAGACTGCCCGATTCATGCGGCCCGCTGGCGTTGCCGCCGGGCCGTGGTGGCGAATCGCCGGGAAGACCGCTAATCACCGTACACGTGGCACCGCACGAGGCGGCGGGTATCAACAGACACAAGCTCGGGCCCGGAGACGTCGCAGCAGGGTCTGCGCAGCTCGCAGCGCGGAGCAAAACTGCAGCCGGGCCCAAGGGTGGCAAGGTCCGGAACCTCGCCCGTGATCGGCGTGAGCGGCTTCCTTTCGCCGAGGCGCGGGATGGAACGCAGAAGCCCTCGCGTGTACGGGTGCATGGGTTCCTCCAGCACCGCGTCGATGGGCCCCTGCTCCACGATCTGGCCAGCATACATGACCGCCACCTCGCGGCAGAACTCCGCGGCAACCGCGAGGTCGTGTGTCACCAGCACGATCGCTGTGCCGGTCGCCTGATTGATCTCGCGCATAAGGTCCAGCACCTGGGCCTGAACGGTCACGTCCAGCGCCGTGGTGGGTTCGTCCGCCAGCAGGATCTTCGGCTTGCACGCAAGCGCTATCGCTATGAGGATGCGCTGCTGCATCCCCCCGCTGAACTGGTGCGGATACTCGAGGTGCCTGGTCTCAGGCGACGGGATCCCGACCTTTCGCATGAGGTCGATGACCATCTCCCGCTCCCGCGCTCGACTTGCGTGTGCGAGGCGCGCCGGAAACCCCGGCAGAAACCCGTGGACCCGAAGGGACTCGGCTATCTGGTCCCCTACGCGGAACGCGGGGTTGAGGGTGGTCATAGGGTCCTGGAACACCATGGCGATGTCCCTGCCCCGCACCTCGCGCATCGCCCCCGGGCCCAGCTTCGTGAGATCGCGGCCCTCGAAGACAACGCTTCCCGCGACCACCCGTCCGGGGTGGGGTACGAGTTGCATCATCGAAAGGAGCGTGGCGCTTTTGCCGCAGCCAGACTCCCCTACGATGGCAAGCACGTCCCCTTCCCTAAGCGTCAAGTCCACGCCCCGCACCGCCTGCACATCGCCCCGGTCGGTGGGGTAAACCGTGGAAAGGCCGGATACCTGAAGTACAGTGCGGCCGCTTTCGCCAGCAAGACGAGCCCTTTCACATCCCGGCGCGACGCCTGTCGTCTGCAACGCAGTTCACGCCTCCTTCAGCCTCGGGTCGAGGACGTCGCGGAGGGCCTCTCCGACGAGGTTTATCGCCAGGACCAGTACCACCAGGGCAAGCCCGGGCAGGGTCGCAACCCACCACGCGGTGAGCATGTACCGCCGCCCGTCATTCACCATCGACCCCCAAGCCGGAATGCGCGGCGGTATTCCGAGCCCTAGGAAGCTCAGGGACGACTCCAGCACGATCATGTTGCCCATGCGCAGCGTCCCCAGGACCACTATCGAGTGCACGATGTTAGGCAGAATCTCCGAACAGATGATGGCCGCGTGCGACCGCCCGAGCGCCCTCGCGGCCTCCACGTACTCCCGCGTCTTCTCCGACATCACCTCCGCCCTCGCGAGCCGGTAGAACTCCACCCATCCCTTGAAACTCAGCGCCCAGATGAGGTTCCAGAACCCAGGCCCCAGGACGGCCATGGCCCCGATCACGAAGATGAGGTAAGGAAAGGCGAGGAGCAGGTCAGTGAACCTCGAGACGAGCCTGTCGAAAGGCCCCCGGAAATAGCCCGCCACCACTCCCAGGCCGACCCCGATTGTAACAGAGATGGCTATGGTGAGCACCCCAACCAGGATTGAAACCCGAGCGCCGTATATTATCCGAGACAGGATATCGCGCCCCAGTTGGTCGGTGCCGAGCGGAAACGCGCCGGTCCAGGTGGGCGGCGAAAGGCGCTGGGTGAGAGACACCTCGTCCGGAGCATGAGGGGCGACCCACGGCGCGAAGACGGCAGCCGCAACATACAGCAGGATCACCACGCCGCCGATGACCGCGGACGGGTGGGTCGCCATCTGCCTTGCAAAAGTCAGGAAGTTCTTCGTTGCAAGGCCGAGTGGCCCGGTGCCAGCTGCGGATCTGAGTGTCGGCGTCTCCCGAGCCTCACGGCCCTCCTGAAGCTCGTCGGAGGCCATCGTCTCCCAGGTCGGCAAAGCCAGATGCCGTTTATCCACGGCTTCCATTCCATCTAGGCATATAGGCGAATCTCGCAAGGCTTCTCCTCCTTCCACCAGTCTCTTTGAATCAGAGTCGCAGCTTACAGCGTCATCTTGGGGTTGAGATACGTGTACAGGACGTCCGTCGCCAGGTTCACGACAACGAACGTCAAGGCGTACACCATCACAGCCGCCTGCACAAGGGGATAGTCCCTCGAAAAGATGGCGTCGACGACGACGCGCCCGAGGCCCGGCCAGCCGAAGATGGTTTCCACGATCATGTTCCCGCCGAGGAGCGTGCCGACCTGGAGGCCGACCACCGTGACCATTGGGATGAGCGCGTTGCGCAGCGCGTGGCGGATGGTGACCGCCCACTCGGGGACGCCTTTCGCCCTGGCGAACAGAACGTAGTCCGCACGGAGCACCTCCAGCATGCTCGATCGCACGACCCTCGCCACCACCCCGGCCACCCCAGCGCCCAGGGTGGCAGACGGCAGCACGAGGTGTTTCAGGGCGTCCCATAGCGCGGGAGTGTTGCCCGTAAGAAGGGCGTCCACCGTGAAGAGGCCGGTGATGGTCTCAGGTTCGAACCCATACGTGATCCGTCCCGAGGTGGGCAGCCACCCCAAGTGAAGCGAGAACACGATTATCCCGAGCAAGCCCAGCCAAAACGCGGGCATGGAAATCCCAAGGAACGACGCGGCCATGCTGGCCCTGTCGATGACAGACCGCTGACGGAGCGCGGAGATGACACCGATCGGCACCGCCACCACCAGCGCGAAGAGCAGAGAGTACAGAGCAAGCTCTATAGTGGCGGGCAGCGCCTCCAGGATCACGTCCGCCACCGGACGCGAGCTCTGAATGGAGTATCCGAGGTCGCCCCGGACGAGCCCGGTGAGGTACGCCCCGAGCTGCGCGGGGAGGGATTTGTCCAGCCCGAGCTCGGCCTTGAGCGTATCGATATGTTCCTGGGTCACGCCGCCGGCCTCGCCCATCATGATGTCAACAGGGTCGCCCGGCATGAGCCGCATGAGAATGAACACAGCTATGGCAACACCGAGGGCGATGGGTATGGTCGCGAGCACCCTCTCAAGAACCTGCACATGCGTTCTTCGCACTTGCATCCCCCCATGTTCCCCGGCGACCTTCGTCTAGGCCAGCCACCCGCTGCATTCGCCGCGTCGACGCCCTCGCCGCGGGGCGCTCATCTCACAGAATAGCCTGCTTCCCGCAAGAGAGCCTTGGCCTTCTCCGGGTCGTAAGGATACGGCTTGAGATCCGGATTGAACCCGAACCCGCTCGGCAGGAACGCCGTGGCGAGACGCTTCGCCGTGCCTCCGTAGATGGTCTCGAGGATCCTGTCCCAGTTGACCGCGTAGTTCATCGCCCTTCGCACCCTGACGTCGTCGAACGGCGGCTTCGCGCAGTTCAGCTCCACGCAGTAGACGCGGGTGCCCTCGACGCTTTTCACCTGCACATTCTTGTCCCTCTTGAGACTCGCAGCCAGATCGGGCGGCACCTGCTGCACTATCTGCACCTCGCCCGCTTTGAGCGCGGTGATACGAACCGTGGGATCCGGCATCATCCTGAAGATGACCCGCTTCACCTGTGCCGGCCCCACCGGCGGCAGGTCGGGCGATCCACCATAGTAGCCGCCGAATCGCTCCATCACGATCTGGTCGTCGAGCCGGCCTCCAACGAACTTGAATGGACCGCAGCCTACGGGGTTTCTCGCGAACTCTTCGTTGCCGACCTTCTCTATGTAGTCCTTCGGGACCACCTGCGTCTGCACCAGCGCCTGCAAGAACACGGGGAAGGGGCCCGACAACGTGAACTTGACCGTATACTTGTCAACTGTTTCCACCTTCTCGACCGGCCCGAGAAGTCCCTTACGAGGCGACGACCGCCCGCCGACGGCGCCCTCATTCAATATCCGCTCGAACGTGAACACCACGTCATCCGCGTCGAGCTCCTCGCCGTTATGGAACTTGATGCCCTTGCGGATCTTGAAAACGTACACATTGTCCGCGGGCGTCGTCCAAGACTCGGCAATCTCCGGCACCACCTTGCCGTCCCATGTGCGTGTGACGAGCCCGTCGAACATGTTGCGGAGCACGGTTTCGGTGTCACGCTCACGGTGCATCGCCGGGTCCAGAGTGACCAGCTTGTCGGTCTTCATCCCCACGACAATGGTGTCACCGCGCGTAAGCCCGACATCGTGAAGGTTGATGCGCGAGTCCATCGCGGGTTGCCAGTTCTTGACCTCGACCCTGGCGGCCTCGGTTTCGCTCAGGTAATACCCGAAGATCCAGGGCGCGTCGTCATGCAGGATGGACTGGGCTTCGTAATAGGCTTTTCGCCTCGCCTCTGGATCGATGGTAGTCAGCGCCGTGTCCATAGCACGATCGAACGCCGGGTTGCTGTAGCGCGAATAGTTGCCGCGGTCACCCGTGCGGAGCTTGGGCACGACAAGGTCGAACGGATCGAAGTACGCGCTGCCCCAGTCGGTCAAGTACATCTGCCGCTCGCCCTTGAGGGCGCTGTCTTTGAGCGCGCTCCATTCCCAAATCCGCACATCGGCCTGGACGCCGATAGCGCGCAGGTCGGCCGCGATGGCTTCGGCCTCGTCAGCCCTGTTCGCCTCAGCGTCGATCACGACAGCCAGGGTCTTGCCGGCCGCGTGGAGCACGCCACCGCTCGGGACCCCGATTGCGAGGAGCGCAAGAGCCGCGACAGCAATGGTAAGCCAAGAACCTCTCCTACGGACCAGACTTGCTCTCATTTCGCACGCCTCCTTTATGTTGTGGATTCCGTCATGTTGTGGATGCCACGAGAGCCGGGACGATTTCCGCGCTCTCGTCCGGGCGGCTCGCCGCAAGCTCCAGAGTTCGCGCTGCTTTCCAAGGCGTGGGCCTTATCCAAGCTTGCCGGTGTCGCCTTCCGAGGATAGCAAGCCCGCACGCTTGCCGTGCTTGCGTGTGAATCCGGCGCGTCCTAGATGGGTCTTGTGGACGGTGAGCGGTGCGACTCCCTCGCGTGGCCCGCGACGGGCGCCGCGGTGACACCAGCGGCACCAGCGCCATAGGAGATGAGCGACATCTGAGATGAACGGAGGCTCACGGCCTGCCGTGGCCTGGCTGGAAAGGTGCGAGGGAACTGGAAAAATGGGACCGAGCGGACCACGAGACAACAATAGCCCAGGGACACCCCTGGGCAATGGAAAGGCGTCCCCCTTTCGACGCTTACGAGGTTAGCTGACGGGCTCGGACCGAAGGAGCTGGCCCTACCTGCGTTTCCTCGCAGGACTCGCCCCGGACCCCTGGGACTTTGGTTCCCCCGCTCTTCCCGAAGGAAGATTCAGCGGCCGCATACGGTTTTGCTGCGGCGAAAACCGACGCATCTATTCTGTTATAGTTATTTTACCACCCGCACACCACTCGCGTCAACCGACACCTCTGGCCTTCTTGCAGCCGCCGGGCCGGCGGGTACTGCGGTTGTGAACCTGGCATTGGTGTGGTAGACTCAAGCTGGCAGCAAGGATGTCTGTTGATTGTCAAACACCGCATTGGGGGGAACGCTTCCATGATGAGCCACATCTCCGACCCCGTGCCCCTCGTATCGGTGCGAGACGTGTCCAAGTACTTCGTGCTTCACGAGACGCTCCTCGCGCGATACCTGGCCGGGGTTAAAGACCGCACAGTCAAAGCGGTGGACGAAGTCAGCCTCGACGTGTACCCGGGCGAGACTCTCAGCCTGGTGGGAGAGTCAGGGTGCGGCAAGAGCACGCTCGGGCGCACGGTTGTGGGGCTGTACGAACCGACCTCGGGCCAGGTCATGTTCGACGGGAAGCCCATAACCGGGCCTGATGCCCTGCCCCAGGCACATCTCAGGCGCCAGGCTCAGATCATCTTTCAGAATCCATATAGCTCCCTCAACCCGCGCCACACGGTACGCAAGATCCTTGGAGCGGCGCTGGCCGCGCGCGGGGTGCCTCCGCGTGAGCGCGAGAGCGAAACCGTAGCCTTGCTCCGCCGGGTCGGCCTAGGCGCGGAGCACATAGACAGATATCCGCACCAGTTCAGCGGCGGGCAGCGTCAGCGCATCGGCGTCGCCCGGGCGCTCGCGATGCGCCCGAGGTTTGTGGTGGCCGACGAACCCCTTTCATCGCTGGACGTGTCGGTGCAGGCTCAGATCATCAACCTCCTGCAGGGGCTTCAGGAGGAGTTCGGGCTCGCGTATCTTTTCATCACCCATGACTTGCGGGTGGTATACCACATCAGCCACAGGGTTGCGGTCATGTACCTTGGGCAGGTGGTCGAGCTGGCTCCCACGGACGAGCTGTTCGAGAACCCGCTCCACCCGTACACGCAGGCGCTTCTGTCGGCCATCCCCAGTATCGAGCGGCGTCGCCGGCGAAGGAGGATCATGCTGGATGGGACGGTGCCGACACCCATCGACCCGCCGCAAGGTTGCCGGTTTCACCCGCGGTGCCCGCGGCGCACGGCACAGTGCAAAGCGGAGGCTCCGGAGCTCCGCCAGGTGACGGGAGCGCCGGGGACAGGAGCAGGGACAGGGACAGGGACAGGCGCCATGCTGACCGGCCACTTTGTTCGCTGCCACCTCGCGTCCGCCTGAAGGCCGCCTGCGCCGCCTGCGCCCTCTCGATTCCGGGGCAGCGAAGCGGCGCACAATCACGCTCTCCTCCATGACTCGGGAAGACTCGGGCTGGTCGCCGCCCGCCTAGGTGACCGGCCATATCCGTGTTTCAGCCAAGTACGTGTAGACCGCGCCACAGGCTGTAAGCCAGGAATCCCGCTGCGCTTGCGAAGGCCGCTCCGGTCTTGGCCGTGCCGGTTTCCTCATTGATGCTCTCGCACGCGAACCCGAAATCCATAGGCGCAGAGGTCAGGAGTTCCACTGCGTCCTTTACAGCACCGACGTCACAAAGCCCGGTTCCATCATACGCCGAAACCTCGGCTAGGATGGAATTGGCCGCGGCCATAGGCCATGGGTGCAGCGAGTGGGCTGAGCACGGGGCCGTAAAACGCCCCTCAATGAAATAGGGATTGTGACGCGAGCGTATCCAGCGTCTGGTATTAGCCAGGATGACCGCCCCGTCCTCGTCGGGGCGGTAGCCGTAATAGCCCACTAGCTCAAGGCTTCCCGGAGGGTTGTCATAAAGCTCGACCCCGGTGCGTCGCAGCTCTTCACGTTCGCCGTTTCTCTCACCGTCATCTTCAGCATCGGCTCCGTCTTCCTGCGCTCCGCCCTGCAGGACGGCGCGCGTGTCGCGGCAACCAATATCGTCCCCGGCTGCGCCCCCCTTGTCCCGTAGGGTCGCAGGCTCGACACCGGGGCCCGTGTCCGGGCAGGAGCCCCGCGCAAGGCCGATCGACCACGCGTACATCGGTCCAAAGGGGCCATCTACCACGCAATACCGGCGGATTGCCTCGCCGATGGCCTCTGCCGCGTCCCGGAGCCGGCAGGCCTCCTCTTTGAACTTCTCGCGCGCGCACTGGTCACGGGACGAAGGACCGCCGTCACCGTCAATGCCGTCACCGCTCGCTACACGGCCAGCGTCAGGGGCAGGGACGGAGCCAGGGCTAGCGCAGGGGCCAGAGCCATGACCGGCGTGCGCCCCGTTTTCGGCGAGGCGGTCCAGAGCGTCGGCCGCAACCTGCCACGCCTTCCTGACGAGCACGTTGTCGTACGTGAGGAACGGGAACCTCACTTGGTCGTCCGAAGGGTCGAGGAAGGTCTTGCAGAGGACAGGCGTGCCGTCACCTGCTCGAAGAGTCCATTTGTCGATCTCAGCGAGGACGCGCCTTATGCCCTCCAGTACCTGCGGCGCCTCGATGACCTGGAAATCGCACGTCCTCTCGAGGTACGTTCCGAGGCCCACGAGGAAGGCCGCCGCCTCGTCCAGCTCGAAGCCGGGATAGAGCGAGCGCCCGTCCATGTACTGAGCGTGGTCCCCGACGTGCATGGTTCCCACCGACAACGAGTAGAGCAACACCTCACGCGCCCTGACGCGGTCGATGAGCACCAGTCCCGGGAGAGCCCAGAGCAGCACGTCCCTGGCCCAAAACGCGGCACTCACGTAGTAGCGCGGGCTGCGGGACGTGATCGCCACGACCTCCTCCGAGTCGAGGGTTTTGCCGGTCGCGAAAAACCGGCAGAAGAGGAGGTTTCTGTTGAGGACGGACTCCTCCCTCCCCCCGCGCTTGCCGGGCACCGACACCCGGTGGTCAGCGAGCCACCTCCGGGTTTCTGCGTCGAGCGCCTCCCAGCCCTGCCGCCTCAGGTGGACACTAGTGGTGCGGGCACCGTCGGCCTCCCTGTTGAACGCCACATAGAAAGCCACCGTGACGCCCTCGCCCGGTGCAAGGGTGACATGCTTCGAGGCACGGACGGTGATGCCCGCGGTGCCGTCGCGGTCCTGCCCGCATGTTGCCGCGTCGCAGCCTGGGCCCGTCATTTCCAGGTGGTCGAAGTCGCCGGACGCATTCAGTGCAAACGCGAACACTGGCAAAGGGCCTAGGGCCTCCGCGACGACGCTGTGGGTCCAGCGGTCGTACCTGCACCCGCAGACGACCGGAAACTCGCGCGACGTAAACACGCGGATGCCGGTGTAGCCCCAGGTCAGCCGGACGCCGAGTTCCGCCTGAACGGTCGTTTCCCGTAACGGCCCGTCCTTCGCGCCTCGGCCCTCTGCCCCTTCAGCCCCTGGGACAGCTTTCTTTGCGGCCCCGCCCAACGCCTCGCCTTCCTCGCGCGCAAATCGCTGGAGCTCGAGCACGTAGCAAAAGCCCTTTTCATCAAGCGGGGCGACTATGCGAGCGCGGAGCCTCCACTCAGGGGTGCCAAGGCCGCCTACTCTGCCGTGGTCTCCGGTAGCGTCTTCAGGAGCATCCCTGCCCGCTCCCCCATCTGAAGCCCAGCCGGATGACGGGCGCCCGGCCGTCCAGGAAAACGTGGGTATCCAATCTTCCTCAAGGCTGAACTCCGGCGGCGCGGACCCCGCAAGGTCCACCGGCGCGCCGTCCCACACGAACATGGGCGCTAGGAGGGGGACTCGCGCCGAAACACGCTGGTTCGCGAGCGCAGGCTCGGGCGGAGGCGCCCCGCGGTCTACGTCCGCGCCGCTGATCCCTCTCACCTCGATGAGCCCGGCACAACCCCCATGCAGGAACGTCGCGCTCAAGACCCGACCCCAGGCGTCGATCTCGGGCAGCGACACGAAATCGTTGCCGGTTGCGGTCACGAACTCGTCTTCAGTTATCTCGTCGGGCACGGTCATGATCCGCGTCGAGTCACCCTTGGGCTCGTTCTTGGGTTCGTTCTTGAGTTCCGAGCTCATCACCGGTCTCGCCTTGTTCATCCGCACCACCCGTCGCGACTCTTCGCCGCTCCTCTTGCGATGTGATCGGCTGAGAGGGGTGTCAAAACCCGGCCACTCGCCCGGCAGGCCGGATGCGTCGTTAGCCGGGCGCCTCGACGCCGGTCGCGCCGGCCGCCACTACCCCATCCTTCTCAGCCTCCGCCCTCGCCCTGCGCACAGCCTCGTCGAAGTAGGCCTCGTCTATCTCGAACCCCGCGAACGGCACGCCGAGCCTCACGCACGCGATTGCGGTGTTGCCGATGCCCAGGAACGGGTCGAGCACCAGGCGGCATCGGTTCACGCCGTGCAGCCTTATGCACATTTCGGGCAGCCGCGGTGGAAACGTCGCAGGGTGCGGCCTGTCCTTCTCGCGCCTGTTGATGGTCTCGTATGGGATGAACCAGGTGTTCCCGCGACACCGTACGCCTGCTCCGGCGGTCTTCCAGCGCCCGACGTTCGATTTGTCCTGGTACGGCACGCCGATGGCGAGCCTGTCCAGCGGCACCCTGCCGGTTTTCGTGAAATGAAATACGTACTCGTGACAGTCGTTGAGAAACCGCTCGCCGTTGATGGGCTTGTAGTGGCCCACCGCGACATCCGACACTATCGCCCCGTAGTCGCCCACATCGGCTTTGGAGATGGCGATGGACTTGACCCAGTGGATCACGTTCTGAAGCTGGAAAAGCCCCCGCAGCGCCCCAGCCACCTCGAACGGGACCCACGGGTCCGCGGGCTTGGACCCCACATTCAGGAAGAACGAGGCATCGTCGGACATGGCGTCCCTCACCGCGGCCGCCCACTCCGCGGTCCAGGCCAGATAATCGCGCCTGTCAATCGTGTCGTCGTACGCCCCGTAACGGATGCCCAGGTTGTAAGGAGGGGACGTGACGACCACGTCCACGCTCCCCGGCGCGAGCCGCCGCCTCATCCCGGACACACAGTCCTCGAGATAGAAGTCCCATCGCACCTCCCGTGCGCCGCGGCGCACCACGCTTTCCTCACGAGAATCCTCTCTCGGCTTCACGAATACACCTCGCCTCGATACAACGCCCGTCTTCTGCTGGGCCGCATCTTGCTTCGTGGTCCTCGCGCGCAGAAGGGGTTTTCGTCTTTTGGCGACCCCTTTGCGGAGATTTCGGAATCGCGGCCTACAATGGCGCCTCGGTGGCAGGCACGCGTCACTACCGTGCGGCACGTCACCCCGTTGACCGCGAACGTCGCTGCCATGGCCCTGGCCACACGGTGCGGGTCGCACGCGGCGAAAGCGACGACCGACGGGCCTGATCCGCTTAGCGCAGCTCCAAGCGCCCCCGCCTGCCTCGCCGCTGCCAGCACGTCATCAAGGCCCGGCACCAGGGCCGCCCGGTACGGCTGGTGAAGCCTGTCCGCCATGGCATCGCCCAGGAAGTCGAGCCTGCCTGAGGCGATGCACGCTACAAGGAGAGCCGTTCGACTGATATTGTGGACAGCGTCCGTAAGCGTCACGCTGCCCGGGAGGACCCGCCTTGCCAGCTCGGTCGGCACATAGAAGTCAGGTATCGCGACCACCAGATGAAGATCGCTGGGAACGTTCAGTTTGAGATGGCGCAGGCGGCGGTGCTCGTCTGCGACGCTGACCACAAAGCCACCGAAGAGGGCGGCCGCCACGTTGTCGGGGTGGCCCTCTATTTCGGTCGCGAGCTGGAACAAATCGTCGTCGGTGAGGGGAAAGTCCGCGAGGGCGTTGGCGGCCACGAGTCCTGCTACGATGGCCGCGGCGCTGGACCCGAGACCCCGTGAAACCGGGATCCTCTGGTATACGTGAATTCGGAGCCCCGGCACAGGCAGCCCCACTTTTTCGAAGAGAGCGGCGGCGGACCGGGCCACGAGATTCGTCCAGTCGAGCGGCAAGTCCCTGCTGTCTCCGAGGACGGTGATCTCGAGGCCGGTAGTGGTAGTAGTGCCCATCCTCACCACGTTGAAAAGCTCGAGGGCCATGCCCACGGCGTCAAAGCCTGGCCCGAGGTTCGCTGTTGACGCCGGTACGCGGACTTCGACCACTTCAGCCACAAAGATCACCTTCCTTCTCATCTTTTTCGTCTTCGTTATAGTTTATCTTCGCTATGGCACCCGCGACCGGGTGTGTTCAGCGAAGCGGAGTCCCAGCCGCGGCAAGGGCGGCCTCCACCGACGCCGTGTCCGCTTCCGCCACAAGCGGGGACGACCCGAGCCGCATCATGGCGTCAGGGTCCTTCAAGCCGTGGCCGGTCAGGACACATACGACCGTGGCGCCACGCTGGCCCCGGAAATAGCCCCGGCGCGCCAGCTTCAACACACCTGCGACCGGCGCGGCCGACGCGGGCTCCACTAGGACCCCCTCCCTCGTCGCCAGCAGGCGGCATGCGTCGAGGATCTCATCGTCCGTGACGCTGTCTATTACGCCACCCGACTCATCCCTGGCCGCAACCGCGCTCTTCCAGCTCGCGGGGTTCCCGATCCTTATGGCCGTTGCTATCGTCTGCGGCCGCTCGATGGGTAGCCCCTTAACGATCGGCGCCGCCCCGGCCGCCTGGAAGCCCAGCATGCGAGGCACGGACGTCACCTTCCCCCGCTCCCTGTATTCACAAAACCCCTTCCAGTAAGCCGTGATGTTGCCTGCGTTCCCGACCGGAATCGCGAGGTAGTCGGGCGCTCGCCCGCCGAGCTGGTCGCACACCTCGAAGGCCGCGGTTTTCTGGCCCTCGATGCGGTCTGGGTTCAGGGAATTGAGAAGCGCGATCCGGTGCCGCGCCACCAGCTCGCGCACCACCGCAAGCGCCTGATCGAAGTTGCCCCGGATAGCCACGACAACCGCCCCATGGGCTACCGCCTGCGCCAGCTTTCCCGCGGCGATGGCGGACTCGGGGATGACAACCACGGGCCGTATGCCGGCTCTCGCGCAATAGGCCGCTGCGGAGGCCGAGGTGTTGCCCGTGGACGCGCACACCGCCACGCGGTACCCGGCCTCCCGCGCCCTGCTCACAGCGTAGGCCATACCCCTGTCCTTGAAGGAGCCGGTGGGGTTGAGTCCCTCGTACTTGAGGTAGACGCGCAACCCAGCGCTGTCTAAAGTCCCCGCGCCTGCAACCGACCCAGGGGGCACCAACGTCCTGGCTCTCCCTGAACTCTCGCCCGCTTCCAGAACCCCGGCCGGCCCCACAACCCCGGTCGTTTCCGCCCGGGCGGCCGCTTCCGCCTCCCTGACTGCCTCCGAGACCGCGCGCGCCTCGATGAGCGGTGTTCTCCCTTCTCTTAGAGTGACGACCGCAGCCGGATCGACGTGCGGCAGATAGGCGCCGTATGTGGCGATTATCCCACCAGAGGATACGTGTGGCACAGCCGACATGGGCATGCTTTCTCCTTCCAGCGCCGGGAGCACCCTCCAGCGCCGGGAGCGCAAGGAGGAATGCATCCGGGGTGTATATTAATGCACATTTTACCATGAATAGGCGGTAAATGCTACAGCGAATTCGCAGCCTCGCGCCCCTTGCATGGGGTGCGTGTAGCAGTTGTAGTGCACGAGACTGTTGAACTTCGCCAGCAGCGCCCAAACATCAACAGTCTCCTACAGGTGCACTTAGTACCTGGTGGCGATAGGCATCCTTCGCCCTACGCCGAATGCCTTGCTCGTTACCTTGAGCCCTGGGGCGGCCTGGCGTCTCTTGTACTCGTTGCGGCGCACTGCCCGCACCACCCACTCGACCGTCTCGGCCGGGAAACCCCGCCGCACGAGATCCTCGGGCGACTCGCCCTCCTCGATGTAGCCGTGGAGGATGGCGTCGAGCACCTCGTACGGCGGCAAGGTGTCCTGATCCGTCTGGTTGGGCCGAAGCTCGGCCGAAGGGGCCTTCCTAATGATCGCTTCCGGGATGACCTCCGATTCGCGGTTCACGTAGCGCGCAAGCTCGTACACCATGGCCTTCGGGACATCCGCCAGCACCGCAAGGCCCCCGCTCATGTCCCCATAGAGCGTGCAGTAGCCCACCGCAAGCTCGCTCTTGTTGCCGGTTGACAGCACCAGATGCCCGAACTTGTTCGAGAAGGCCATGAGGACGTTGCCGCGTATGCGCGCTTGGATGTTCTCCTCGGTTATGTCCGGCTCCGCACCGGCGAAGTGCGGGGCGAGGGCATCCAGGTAGGAAGCATAGATGGACGATATCGGGATGACCTTGAACTCGATCCCGAGGTTCTCGGCGAGCTTTCGCGAGTCCTCCACGCTCCCCCGCGACGAATACGGGGACGGCATCGAGATCCCGAGGACGTTTTCGGCGCCCAGCGCACGGACGGCGATACAGCATGTAAGCGCCGAGTCGATGCCGCCCGAGAGGCCCACGACCGCACGCGTGAAACCTGTCTTCCTCATGTAGTCCCTGACGCCGAGGACAAGCGCGTCGTGGACGGACTCGACCGTGTCCTGCGGTGTATACGGCGCCGCGGCGCCCTGCGCGGACATGTCCACCTCCCGGACGTGCTCGGTAAAAGCCGGGCAAACAGCGATGGGGCGCCCCGCTGCGTCCACCGCAATGCTGCGACCGTCGAAGATTAGCTCGTCGTTGGCGCCTACCTGATTGACATAAAGGAACGGCGCGCCGTGGCGCCTGGCGTGGTTACAGATAAGCTGGTATCGCGTGGCGTCTTTGCCAGCATGGAACGGGGAGGCGGAAATGTTCACAAAGAGTGTCGCGCCTGCTCGCGCCAGCACCTCGATGGGGTCGAGGTCATACATTCGCCTCTTCGGCCAGAAGTCCGGGTCGTTCCAGGCGTCCTCGCAGACGGAGATCCCGAGCATCTCACCTTTGAACGGCACGGGCTTTATCTCGATAGCGGGGTCGAAGTAGCGAGCCTCATCAAATACGTCGTAGGTCGGAAGGAGCGATTTGGCCTGGATCGCGACGAGTTCGCCCCCGCACACCAGGACGGCACAGTTGTGAAGGCCCTTTCCTGAGGGAGTTGTGGACCTCAGCGGGGCGCCGAAGAGCACCCCCATCCCCGGAAAACGCGCCGATGCCCGCCGTATCTCGTCCACGGCGCGCATGCACGCCTCGACGAACCAGTCCCGCTCGAGAAGGTCCCTGGGTGGGTAGCCCGCCAGGAAAAGCTCGGGAAACACCACGAGGTCCACCTCTGCCCGGATGCGGGTACCTGCGTCGAGGTGGGCGAGGGTCTCTATCAGCCTGCGCTTGTTTCCCTCGACATCTCCAACCGTCGGGTTGAGCTGTGCGATACAGACTTTCATCGTCTCCCCACTCCGTCTTCCTACTCCTGTTTGTCGCAGAGCACCGGCGGAATCCACCCGTCACAGGGTCGGGCATTACGATGGCACGAGTCGCTAATGAGCGTGTAGCTATCCATATGCATGGGTATGGGCATGGGCATGGGCATGGGAATAGGCATGTGCATGGGCATAGGCACGGGCACGGGTGTGCACGGGAATGGGTATGGGCATTGGCATCGGCATGCAATATCGATGTGCCCCGCCCGCGCGCCGCTTCCGCACGTATGCCCCGGCATCCGCCTCCACGTTCAAGCCCAACGGGCGAAACGGAGGATGTCTCGGCGCCAGGCCCCGCGAGCTCCGCGAAGTGCCCGTGATACACGTGCATTATATCACAACGCACCGCAACACAGGCGGTGCAGCCGCATGCCCGTCGCGCGCCGGCTCCCGACGCTCACGCACGGACAAGCGCCCTGCAGCGGCGGCGCAGGGTAGCATTGCCGCGGTGGTGGACCCAAAATGAGGTTTGGAGGCCGAGCCCCGCCTCGGGACCACGGAGGACCCAGACAAGAGCTGCTTTGGATACGACACCGACGGCGACCGCGCCGAATAGGCGCGCCGCCTGGGCAGGGATGCTCCCGCCAGGCACGCGGGCTTCCAGCGCGGTGTGCGAGAGTTGCACGAGCACCCCCATCACAGCTGAAGCCAGCAGGACCCGCCAGAGCGAGCTCAGGATGGCCCGTCCGCCGATCCCTGGCGGCGAGCCCGTCTCCGTCTGGTCAAGCTGGGCTGCGGCGAATACAGCCGCACGCTGCCGCGGGGCTGAATCGTCAGAAAGCCCCACTGTGTCCGCGCCACTAGTCAAGCAGGGTGCATCTACATTCGGTTGAGCGGGTGATGCCGGGGCCGCCAGGGCCGTCGTTGTCGTGGGGGCCGTCGTGCCGAGCGCCCTGACACGCTCGCGCAGCCTCCACAACAGGACCCCCACACCGAACACGCCTGCCAGCGAGGTCCCGAGTGCCAGCCCTCCGTGTTTGAGCGGGCCCACCAGGAGGAGGTTCGCCACAACGTTTATCCCGACGCTTGCGGCACCGACGATCATGGGCGTGGTGGTGTCCTGAAGAGCAAAGAAAGCCCGGTTTACCATGTCGCGCAGGGTGAACACGCCCACCCCGACGCAGAAGAAAAGGAGCGCCCAGGCTGTGGCCTCCGTGGCGCGTGCATCAAAAGCCCCGCGCTCGAACGCGAGCCGCACCAGCGGCACCCGCAGCACCGCCATCCCTACCGCCACAGGCACGAGAATGAAGTTGATCATCTTCGCAGCCTCGGCGAACGCCCTGCCGAAGCGCGCGAAATCCCGCTCTGCCGCAAAGCCCGCCAGCGTTGGATACATCACCGTGATGATGGCAAGCCCGAAGACCCCTGGTACCAACCCCATCAGCCGGTTGCCGTAGTTGAGCGCCGCCACGCTGCCCTCCGCGAGGCTCGAGGCGAGCACGCGGTCCACCACGAGACCAAGCTGCCCCACGGCTGTGGCCACTAGCACCGGCCCTACCAGCGCGCCAATGCGCCGCAGCCCCGGGTCTCGAAGGTCCAGGACAGGTTCCCACCTGTAGCCCAGCCTGACCAGCGCCGGCACCTGGAAGACGGCCTGCGCCGCCACGGCGGCGACGGTGCCGGCGGCCACAGCGCCGATGCCGAACACGGGGCCGAGCCCGAGGATGGAGGCGATGAGGACCGCGTTGAAAGCAAGGCTCACCAGGGCCGGGACGGCGAAGTTGCCCTCTGTCTGGAGCATCCCAGTGAGGATGCCCGAAAGGCCCTGGAACAGGATCATTGGAAACATTACCCGGCTCATGGTCACGGTGAGCGCGTGGACGGGCCCCTGAAAGCCCGGGGCCACGAGACGCGCCAGAGGACCGGCGAAGGCCTCGCCCACCGCGACACATCCAAGCGACAGGACAAGCGTGGCGTTGATGACAGAGCTAGCCATGCGGAACGCCGCCTCGCGCCCTCGGTCCTGCCTGATCTGGCAGAACACCGGGATGAATGTGTTCCCAAGGGCCGCCCCGACGGCAGCGAAGACGAGCATCGGTATGGTCTGGCCCACGAGATAGGCGTCGGTCGCGTAGGTGGCGCCGAACACGGCGGCGAGCGACGCCTCCCGCGCGAACCCCAGCAGCTTGCTGACGACGGACACGAAGGCGATTATGCCTGCGGCTTTGAACAAACCCTCACGAGATGCCAAAAAGATGACCTCCAGTGCCCTTGCCACGGGCTATCGGGGCCGGGCCAAAGGCACAACCGCCCTCCGGCGCCGTCCCCGACTCCCGACAGTTTCGCCGCACGGACCATGTATTCCTCCATGGTCGGAAACATGGAACGCACTTCTGCCGCGGCGCGAGAATTTCGCGCGTGGAGGAGGAACAGGTTGCCGCCGGTGTGGTAGAATAGAACCGTGGAGGAAGGTGATTGCGGTGCTGGAAATGAAGGTCCTGAGCGTCATCGCGGATGCGAGCAGCGGCTTTTCGATGCTGCTTACCGACATGGACCAGAAGGTCATCCTGCCCGTCGGCATCGGCCCCTTTGAGGCCCAGTCCATAGCCATTGCGGTACAGGGGGAGGAGCCGCCGCGTCCGCTCACGCACGATCTCCTGAAATCGGTGTGCGACAGCGTCGGCGCGGCCGTGCAGAAGGTCGTGATCACCGACGCAAGAGAGGGCGTTTTCTACGCGGAAATCCATCTCCAACAGGACGGGAAGTCCCTCGTGCTCGACTCGCGTCCGAGCGACGCTGTGGCGCTCGCTGTGCGCTGCGGCTGCCCCATCTACATGTCCCCGAAGCTAGTGGAGTTCACGTACAAGTTCGAGGACATCGTCACCCAGGAGTGAGCCTCTCCGTTCCACGGTTCGCTTCCATAATTCCGTGAGACCGTCCGCCCCGATCCACCGCTCCCTTAACAGTCTCACCGGATTCTGCACTTACCCCACAGTTGGCCCTAAAGCCTGGAGACCATGCCGTCAGGGCCGCCCCTTGCGGCCGGGCGGACCGTGCACGGCCCGCGCGCAGTTCAACCCGGGTGCTAGACGCGTATACTGCCACTCCCTGGCACCCCGCCAGATGTCTCGAGGCCAATTTCTTCCCATAACAGCGGGCTTTTGCAGGAATTTGTCGACGCTCGTCGAATGACAGAATAACGGGTAGGGTTGCCAATAACGCCTTCAGGAGCCCGGTTCAGCACTAGATCCAGCAAAGCAACAAAGTCAAGGGGCTATATGGTTGTAATGGCGTACGTGGCCGATCTGCACAACCGCATGCTTCAGATAGCTTCGAGATATACCCTGATGGGTACGTGCGCACAGTGGACGGCTGTTCTGCCATTAATTTGGGGGGGGGGGGGGGGGGGGGGGGGGGGGGGGGGGGGGGGGGGGGGGGGGGGGGGGGGGGGGGGGGGGGGGGGGGGGGGGGGGGGGGGGGGGGGGGGGGGGGGGGGGGGGGGGGGGGG
>JBLNCC010000122.1:0-2517 GCA_050260395.1 Betaproteobacteria bacterium | reverse complement strand
AGGTTTTCGTGCCCTTCGAGGCCTTCGGAAGGCGCCCGGACCACCGCGAGGAGTGGCGGCTCAACGTCTGCGTGAGTTTCCCAGAGGCTGGCAGGTTCGTGAGTTGGGCCCCGCTTCCCGGCATCTATGCGGCCCCGCGCCATTTCGGCAGGATAGAGATAGAGTAACAAAGTGTGATCTCGCACTTCACACCACTACCCGCGGGTACATGAACGCGCTCACGGAGGTCACGACTAAGCCCGCGAGTACCAGGACGCCGAGGTCAAGAGGCACTCGCGCGAGGTCGCCAGTCACCAGGAAGCTTCGAAGGGCGTCGACAATGTAGCTCAAGGGATTGGCCACAGACACGACCCGTAGCCACGCCGGCATGATGGTGATCGGGTAGAGCGCGTTGGATGCGAAGAAAAGCGGCATAGTTATAACCTGGCCTATTCCCATGAACCTTTCTCGGGTCTTCACGATGGAGGCGATGATCATGGATAGGCCGGCGAAAAAGCCAGCTCCCAGCATGATGACGACGAGCACCCCGAGCACGCCTGGAACGGTCACGCGGAGACGAACGCGCAGCATGGCCGCCACGACGAGTACTATGATCGCTTGGCTGATCCCTCTTATGCCTGCCGAGATCATCTTCCCGAGCACCAGCGCCTCGCGAGGAGTCGGCGTGGCGAGGAACTTCTGAAGAACTCCCATATCCCGTTCCCATATGATCGATAGCCCGTAGAAAATGGCGATGAACACCGCCGACTGGGCAAGGATGCCGGGGGTCATGAACTGCAGGTAAGTGAACCCTCCCGTCGGGATGGCGCGCACCCTGCTCATCGCCTGGCCGAAGATGGCGAGCCACAGAATGGGTTGCACGGCCCTGGTCATGAGCTCGGTAGGGTCGTGTCTCAACTTGCGGACTTCCATCTCCGCCATGGTGTAGGATTTCGCGATGATTGCGGAGAGCTCTCGCAGGAAGCGTTTGGCCCACGAGAGCTCGGTCCCCCTACCCCAATCTTCGCGCTGTTCTTCTGACTCTAAGGGTGTCACGCAGCGTCCCTCCTGTCTCCATAGTCGACCCTGTGAAATACGCGAAAGCGTCCTCAAGGGTGGCGTTGTCCCTGCCCACTTGTCTCTTCAACTCTTCCGGGGTCCCAACGGCTGAGATCTTTCCCAGATGCATGATGGCAAGCCTGTCACACACGCTTTCCACTTCGTCCATGTAGTGGGTTGTGACAAGGATCGTGGTGTTGTAAGTCGCGCGGAGATTCTTGATGTGGTCCCAAACACTGCGGCGAGCCATGGGATCGAGCCCTACCGTGGGCTCATCCAGGAAGAGCACTCTCGGGCGGTGGAGCATCGCCTGCCCGATCTCGAGCCTCCTGATCATCCCACCTGAATACGTCCTGACGAGGGAGTCTGCGGCATGGTCGAGGTCCAACAAGGCGAGCATGTGCCGAATGCGCTCGTGGCACTCCCCGGACGGCACATCGTAAAGCCGCGCGAAGAAGAGCAGGTTCTCGTAACCAGTAAGCGAGCCGTCGACCGAGAGCATCTGCGGGACATATCCGATGAGGCGCCGGACCTCCCTGGCCTGGCGGACTATGTCATAGCCACCGATCACGCCCCGGCCTTGCGTCGGCCTGAGAAGGGTGGTGAGCATCCTTATCGTCGTGGTCTTCCCGGCGCCGTTTGGCCCCACCAGGCCGAACACTTCGCCTGGGTCCACGTCAAAGGTTATGCCATCCACCGCCTTATGGGGGCCGAAGCTCCTGACCAGGTCAAATACCTCAATCATTTTCCTCATGTGTTGTCGTCTCGCTTTCCTCGAGTTGACCGTGGGCAACCTTCTGTACTAGCCTCGCGAGCGTCATTCTCTCGTGGGGGTCGAGGGGTTCGAGGAGAGAAACAAGCACGTTGAGCCTGATCGAATCCAGCTCATCCAGGCAAGCTTTTCCGGCGGGCGTGAGCCTCAGCGTGACGACGCGCTGGTCGACCTCGCTTCTTTCCTTGCTGAGGAGGCCGGCCTTCTCGAGCCTTCTGGTCGCAACGGTCGCGGCCCCAGGAGTGATGCCCAATTCGGACGCGAGCTCGGAGACGGTGATAGAGCCCCTTCTCGCGACCCTTCTCAAAAGGAAGTGCTGCTCGAAAGTGCGGTCGCCTTTGTGAACCGACCGGGAATGCCTCTTCCATAGGCGCCACAGGTCCCACAAGGCATGCGCGGCTTCGCGCGCTGAGGAGTCGCTGTCGCCGTGGGTGTCGGGGGCGTCGCGGTTTTGCCTAGGTGTCTTCTCCACACCATTCACCCTCCTGGTACGCGTTCGGGAACAACAGTTTGACTATAAAGTATTTTAACCATAAAGTCAATAGAGAGCGCAGAACTCGAGGTCGTCTTCTGCGCCATGAAGTCTTAGATGAACACCGCCCTTCCCGGCGAGTCGACGCGCAGGGGAGCTTGGGCAAGCCACTCCGAGGGGGGTGAGGACCCAAGCAAGTCCCTTCAAGGAAGTTGCATACCCAGGGTTGCATTCC
>JBLNCC010000121.1:0-14274 GCA_050260395.1 Betaproteobacteria bacterium | reverse complement strand
TTTCCGGCTCCGCCTCCCGCCCGCGGGATCCCCTGAGGGGTGGACAGTAATTAGTTTTTGCTCGTTTTCCGAGGTCTTGGGTTGCCGGTGATTGCACGAGGGGTGTCAAAATCCGGCCACTGGCCAGCGGGGCCGTATTTTGGCGACGCGCGCCCCGCTGGGGGCGCCGTCCCCGAGTGCAACACGGGCAACCCTGCACAGCGCGTGTGCTCCCTGGAACCGGCGATTACTTATGGCGATCTGCTTAGCAATGGGAGGATGACAGCTGCTGGTTTTGCGAGGAGAGGGATCGCATGGGCGTGAGCGGAGCGATTTGGACGACGATAGGGCGGACCGTGGGCCGCTGGTTGAGAGGGGAGAGATCGGCCATTGTCCTCGCGTGCGCCATAGCGATGGTGGCGGGCGCGGTCTCTTGGCGCCTCGCCACGTGGGGGCTCGAGGACGTGGTAGGTTACCGGAGCCCGTACGCGTTCCCGATAGATGCCGGGCAGGCCACGGCGCGGATGACGCGTAGGCTGGTCCTCGTCATAGTCGATGGCCTTGGGTTCGGCGCCGTGGATGACATGCCTGTGTTGAAGGACATAGGAAGCCGCGGCGTCGCTTTCTCCCTTCAGGTGAACCAGCCATCCTTCTCGTATCCTGGGTGGACCACCCTCCTTACCGGCGCGCCCCCGGAGATCTCGGGCGTGACCACCAATGCGTTCAGCGGGCCGGTTCCGGTGGATAGCCTTTTCGACGCGGCGCGTCGGGCCGGACTGAAAGCTGCGCTGGTTGCGAGCGAAGACTGGAAGGCCCTTTTCGGCGCGTCCGTAGCGAAGGCCACTTACGTGGCTACCGGTTCTGGGGATCTCGCCGCGACCTCGAAGGCGGACGCCGAGATCCTTGACGCGGCTCTCCGGGAGCTTGAGGAGGGGGACGCTGAGTTCGTAGTGGCGCACTTCTCGTCGGTGGACGCAGCCGGGCACGCCTCGGGCGCCGCGAGTGCCGCGTACAAAGCTGCCTCGGCCGAGGTGGACACCATGATCGGGAAGATGCTGGCGAGCCTCGATCTCACCAGCGACACGATAGTCGTGACCTCCGACCACGGGCATACGGCGCGAGGCGGCCACGGAGGCTGGGAAAAGGACGTCATCACGGTGCCGCTGGTTGCTGCCGGGGCCGGGATAGTCACGCCTGAACGTCCGGCGCCGGAGATCTCGTGGGCGGCAGCCCGCCATGAGGACGTGGGACCCACTTGTGCTGCCCTCCTGGGCACGTCTGTCCCCACGCACTCCCAAGGCAGGGTGCTCTTTGAAATGCTCGACGCGCCCCCGCACGCTGTCGCGGAGAGAGCGATACGGCAGGCCGAGGCGAGGCTGGCCTTCACTCGCCGATATCTCGAAGCGCTTGGGGAGAAGGCTCCCGTGATCGAGCCGGTGTCCGGCGCTGCGCTCTTGCACAACGACGGCAAGTACGGTGAGGCGACTGAGCTTGCCCTCGACATCGATGCCGCTGCGGTCCAGGCCATGTCCAGCGGGCGGCAGAGGTTCCTCGCGCGGCAACGGTTCGCGAGCGTGCCCGCGGGCGTTGTCGTCATCGCCGGGTTCGCGTGGGGGCTTGCGGCCCTCGCCGGGCGCGGGGCGCGGAACATGCGCATCCCCGTCATCGGGGCAGCGGTCTACTTTGGGGCGTTCTATGCTATCGTGCTCGCGCGCGGAATCACCCTTTCTATGAGCGTCTTCAATAGCGAAAGCGAGGTCATGCCCTTCTTCACCTGGAGGATGGCTGATTCCGTGGTGTGTGCGCTGTCAGCGTCGGCGGTCTCGGGATGGCTTGCTTGGCAGGCGCGAAAGAGGCCCGTCGAGGCGTTGACCACCGGATTGATGTGCGCTTATCTCGTCGTGTTCGTTCTTGTCCTGCAGGTCGCAGTGTTTGTGGTAATCGATGGCGCAAGGTTCACGCGGCACTTGCCCGACTTCCGGGTGGCGTTCAAATACTATGTTGATCTCCTTCAGACGACGGTGGTGGGCGTGTCATCACCGGTCCTCGCGGGGATTTCGATCTGCGTGTGGTGGCTCCGCCGCCACGCCGAGGCCGTCCAAGCTGGTGCGCGCAAGCGGGGGCGCCACTCGATGGCAAGGGGGTAAAGTTTCGGATGATGGAAGTCTTCGATTATGTGGATCGGCACGGGGCGAGGTTCGTCAGGGAGCTCCAGGATTTCGTGCGGCAGCCCAGCATTTCCGCGCAGGCCAAGGGCGTGGACGAAGCCGCCCGGATCGTGGAGAGGATGTTCTCGACACTGGGGGCGAGAGTGCGGGTCTTCCGGAAGGATGGGGCCGCGCCGCTTGTTACCGCGGAGGTACCGGGTGAGCAGGAGAAAACCCTGCTCTTCTATAACCACTACGACGTGCAGCCGCCAGAGCCCCTCGACAGGTGGCGTCACGACCCGTTCGGGGCCGAGATCGAGAGTGGGAAGGTATACGGGCGGGGGACCGCCGACAACAAAGGGGACCTCGTGGCGCGCGTGAAGGCTGTCGAGGCGCTTCTGAGCGTCAGGGGAAAGCTTCCGCCAACGGTGAAATTCGTTGCCGAGGGGGAGGAGGAGATCGGCAGCCCAGCTCTGGATGGTTATGCCAGGGAACACCCGGAGGTTTTCCGCGCGGACGCGTGCATATGGGAAACGGGCGGCCGCGAGGAAGACGGCAGGCTCGAGGTCACTCTCGGCTGCAAGGGGCTGTGCTACGCCAACATAGAGGTGGAGGGGGGCAGTCACGACCTGCATTCCTCCCTGGCTGCCATTGTGCCCAGCCCTGTATGGAGGCTCATCTGGGCGTTGAACTCCCTGAAGAACGAGAAGGAGGAGATCCTCATCCCAGGCTTCTACGACGACGTCCGTCAGCCGGGCCCGCACGACATCGAGCTTATCGAGAAGCTTCCCCCGGACCATGAGCACCTGGCGAAGGCGTTCGGCACCGACCGCTTCGTTCTCAATCTGACGGGCAAGGACGTCCTGAGGAGGCTTTACTTCGAGCCGACCTGCAACGTATGCGGCCTTTCGGCAGGGTACGAGGGGCCGGGTTCCAAGACCGTCTTGCCGAATAAGGCCGTGGCAAAGCTGGACATGCGCCTCGTGCCCGACCAGCGCCCTGAGGACATAGAGAGGAAATTCGAGAACTATCTCAAAGCGATGGGTTGCGGCGATTTCCGGGTGACGTGGCTGGGTTCGGAGCACCCCGCGAGGACCGATCCAAACTCGCGCATAGTGAAGGTGATCAGCGAGGCGAGCGTGGAACTATTCGGGAGGGAGCCGTCGATATACCCGACCTCCGCAGGCACAGGCCCGATGTACCAGGTCGCGGCACGGTTCGGCACGCCGGCCGTGGGAGTCGGCATCGGTAACCCGGAATCGCGGTCGCACGGGCCGGACGAGAACGTCAACCTGTCGGATTTCCTGGAGGGCATCAAGTTCATCGCCTTGGTGCTGGAGCGTTTCGCAAGGTGAGGCCGGAGGAGGAGTGTATGGTCGCGGCGTCGAAGATTCTGGCGAGGAGGGGTTCGGGTGAAGGTGATCTGCACCGGCACAAGCGGTTCTGGAAAGCTTGATTACCTTAAAAGCGCGCTTGCCGCCTCGGAAGCGCTCGGCAAGAAGGTGCACCTGTTCAACGTCGGTGACCTCATGTTCAAGAAGGCGGATGAACTGGAGAGCCCCACCAGTCCTGAGAAGATCCTGGATCTCTCTCCGTCCACGTTGAGGTCGCTTCGTGCAGCGGTTTTCGAGGAGATCCTCAAGAGAGCCGAGAAGGTCGAGGACTGCATCATCTCCACTCACGGTTGTTTCCGGTGGAAGAACTATCTCATGCCGGCCTTCGACGTTCATTACCTCAACGAGCTCAGACCCGACCTCTACGTGACGATCATCGACAGCGTTCTGAACGTGTCGAAGAGGCTCGATGAATCGCCAGTATGGAGGGGCCGGCTCTCGCTCAAAGACATCCTCATCTGGCGGGACGAGGAGATCTTCGTCACCAAGATGATGGCATCTTATCAGCGGAAGCCGCACTACGTGGTGGCGGTGGGCCAGCCACCGAGAACCATGTACAATTTGATGTTCAGGTCGGAGATCCCCAAGGTGTATCTAAGCTTTCCGATAACCTTGATGCACAATGACGCCGAGAAGATGCGCGAAGTCAGGGAGTTCCGAGACAAGCTGAGGGAGTATTTCGAGGTTTTCGACCCCCTTGCTGTGGAGGATACCGAGCTCTCATACGGAGTTGGGAAGGACGAGTCCAAGAGCTACGACCTTTCCGAGATAGGCCCTGAATTCGACATCACGCCGTCGGAAAGGGGCGAGATAGCCGACCAGACCGTGATCCGCGACTACACCCTGATTGACCAAAGCGACATGGTTGTCGTATACTACCCGACTGACAAGACATCTCCAGGAGTGCTTTGCGAGATCATCTACGGCTCCACCAATAACAAAGAGGTTTACGCCATCTTCAAGGAGCGTGTCAGCCCGTTCCTGAAATTCCACTGCACAAAGGTATTCGTCGACCAGGAATCCTTCTTCGATCATCTCAGGCAGACCGGCAGGCTCCCTGCAGAATAACGCGGCAGCTTGCGTCCGCGAGGATTCGGGCGCTTCGGAGGCCACGGGGGAGGTAGCGGTGACGGTGATGCCCGGGTCATCCATAGGGTGGGTGCACGGATTGAGGCGCCTGCGGAAGGAGGCGAGTTGCGGCGCCGCCGTCTTCGGCGCCGTTTTCGCTTTGCCGGTGGAAAGCTCCGTCCTTCCCACGTATGACGGAACGCCGATGATCTATTTCATGGCGTTCACCATTGTCGGCGTGCTCGTCCTCGTGGTGCTCGCCATGATCGTTGCCAACAAGGCTCTCAGCAGAAAAGTGAGGGCCACCATCAGGGAGCTTTCGGAGTCGGAGGCCAAGTACCGTGAGCTCATCGAGAACGCCAGCGACGGGATGTTCGTGGCGGACCTCGACGGCACCATCACGTTTGTGAACGAGCCCCTTGCTGCGATGCTCGGGTACAACGGCCAACAGCTCGTGGGGCGCAAAATCCTCGAGTTGATCACCGGGGGCAGCCGCGAGGAAGTTGCGGCTGCCCTCGCGCCAGGCGGCGTGTCCCGTGCGCGCCAGATGCTTGATGTGGAGCTTGCTGGCGCCGACGGCAGGTCCGTGTACTGCCAGGTCAACATGAGCGTCGTCCAGAGGGAAGGCGCTCCTGTGGCAGTTCAGGGCGTGGTTCGCGATATGAGCCAGAGGAAGCGGCTGGAGGAAGAGCTGAGGCGCCAGACCGAGGAGGCCCGCCGGTCCGCCGCCGAGATGATGACGGTGTACAGAGTAGGAGTGGCAACCACCTCTGTGCTCGACCTTCCCGCGCTCCTCGAGGTCATGTACGAACAAGTGGCTGAGATAATGGGCAATGAGTCGTTCTTCGTGGCTCTCTTCGATGAACAGGCTTCCCAGATCAGGTTCGAGATGCTCGTGGACCATGGGGTGCGGGTTGCGAGTTTCACACGGCCGTACCCCACGGGCAAAGGCATCACCGAATGGGTCATCAAGTCGGGCAGGCCGCTTTTCATCAAGGACTCATCCAAAGACATGGGGCAAGTGCCCGCGGAGGCCATCACTTTGGGCGATAAGCCTCTGTCCGTCATCGCGGTGCCGCTCCTGGTGCAGAAAAGGGTCATAGGGGTCATGTCCGTTCAGAGCTATACCCGGCGCTTCGACGAAGACGACGTGCGGATCATGAGCACCATCGCCACGCAGGCGGCCATCTCCCTCGAGAACGCGAGGCTGTACCGGGAACTCAAAGTGAAGAACGAGTTGCTCGAGAAGAGTGAGGCGGAGCTAAGAAGGGCCAACTCCAAGCTGGACAGGCAGCTGGCGGAGATGACGAGGCTGCACCAGATAGCGGAGAGACTCGCCATCACGGATTCGGTGACGGGGCTGTTCAACCACAGGCACTTTCAAGAGAGGCTCGCCGAGGAGCTCGCGAGGTGTCAGCGCTACGGGCGATACCTCTCCCTGTTGATGATCGACATCGACGACTTCAAGCAATACAACGATGTGCTGGGCCATCCGGCGGGTGACGGAGCGCTCAAGGCTGTAGCCAGGCTCATCACGAGGTCCGTACGGTCAACCGACATAGTGGCGAGGTATGGCGGAGAAGAGTTCGTGGTCATACTCCTCGAGGCCCATAAATCGCAGGCGTTCAAGGTGGCCGAGAAGATCCGGGCGCGGATAGAGGCGTATCCGTTTCCCAACGAGGACCAGATACCAAGCGGCAAGATCACCGTCACGGTGGGGGTGGCCACCTATCCCGTGGACGCGAGGACCCAAAAGGACCTCATATACCTCGCGGACATGGCTTGCTACCGCGGGAAAAGGGAGGGTCGCAACCGCGTCATCCAGGCTTGAGATGTGCTTGGTCCGCGAGGATGTCGACGCGATCGGGCGTCACGACCGCGAACCCCCCACGAACTTCGATGAGCCTCCTCCCGTCGTCACATGCCGCGGTGACTTGCCCCGGGCGAAGCGCCGACACGAGCGGGGCGTGGTTGCCGAGAACCTCGAAATCACCCTCCGACCCCGGGATCAAGACCGCGGCCGCCTTGGTCTCCAGGACTATCTTCCGGCGCGTGAGAACGCGCAATATGAAGTGGCTCATTATCTCACCTCGATGAGAGCATCCGGGGAGCGGGTAGTCCCCGGCCTGCGGGTGGGTTCGGGACCGCGCCCACGGCTCTGCTTTCACGATTTGGCGCGTTTCACCGCCTCGTCCAGCGTTCCCACCATGTAGAAGGCTTGCTCGGGAAGGTCGTCGACCTCTCCGCGGATGATGCGCCCGAAACCTTCCACCGTCTCCTGAATCGGGACGTACCGTCCGGGCTCCCCGGTGAACGCTTCCGCCACGAAAAGCGGTTGGGTGAGGAACCTCTGCACTTTCCGGGCGCGGCTTACGACAAGCCTGTCCTCGTCCGAGAGCTCGTCTATTCCAAGGATGGCGATGATGTCCTTGAGCTCTCTGTAACGCTGGAGCACGGCCTGTACGCCGCGGGCGACCTCGTAATGCTCGTCCCCGACGATGCGCGGGTCCAGCATGCGCGATGTGGAGTCCAGAGGGTCCACCGCCGGATACAGCCCAAGCTCGGCGATGTCCCTGGACAGCACGGTTGTGGCGTCCAAATGGGCGAACGCTGTGGCTGGGGCCGGGTCGGTGATGTCGTCCGCGGGCACGAATATGGCCTGCACCGACGTTATGGAGCCGCGGGCCGTCGAGGTGATCCTCTCCTCAAGCATGCCGACTTCCACCGCGAGGGTGGGTTGGTACCCGACGGCCGCGGGCATCCTGCCGAGCAGGGCCGAGATCTCCCCGCCCGCTTGGATGTAGCGGAATATGTTGTCTATGAACAGAAGCACGTCTTGGCCTTCCACATCCCTGAAATACTCTGCCATGGTGAGCCCCGCAAGACCCACGCGGAAGCGCGCGCCTGGCGGCTCGTTCATTTGGCCGAATACGAGAGCGGTCTTTTCGAGGATCCCAGATGCTTTCATTTGCAGCCAGAGGTCGTTTCCTTCGCGGGTGCGCTCGCCGATGCCCGCGAACACCGAGAAACCCCCGTGTTCCACCGCGACGCTGCGAATGAGCTCCATGATAAGCACCGTCTTGCCGACGCCTGCTCCTCCGAAAAGCCCGACCTTGCCGCCTCGGGGATACGGGGCGAGCAAGTCGATGACCTTGATGCCGGTTTCGAGGATCTCGTTTCCAGTCCACTGTTCGGTTAGCTCGGGGGACGGCCGGTGAATCGGCCACAGCTCCACGTTGTCGAGCGGGCCAAGGCCGTCTATCGGCTGCCCGAGGACGTTAAAAGCCCGGCCCAAGGTTCCGCGGCCTACGGGCACATTCATTGGTGCGCCGGTGTTGATGACCTCCATGTCCCTGGTGAGACCCTCCGTGGAGGACATTGCGATGGCGCGGACACGGCTCCTGCCTATGTGGTGCATCACCTCAAGTGTCACGCGGGCAGGCTCACCCGGCGCCTCATCATAAGGCCCGCTTTCAGGGGCGCGGCGCGGAGGGCCGACAATGGTGAGGGCGGTGTATATCTCCGGGATGTCGCCCTCGGGAAACTCGACGTCCACCACCGGGCCAATTATCTGCACCACGCGCCCCGTCGCGTGCTCAGCCGCGTCCCGCCGCTCGCTTTCGACCCGCCCGTCTGGGATCGCTGCCATCTCTCACAACTCCTTAAATAAGTTGCCGACTTCCCGGCGTGGTGACACCTGGGGACTGCGCCTCGATCGCTTTAGGAGACCGCGACCGAGCGAGGCGCGCGCTCAACGGAGGCTCTCCGCGCCGCTCGCGATCTCCGAGATCTCCTGAGTGATCTCGGCCTGCCGCGCGCGGTTATACGTGAGCGTGAGCCTTTCTATGAGCTCCCCGGCGTTATCGGTCGCTGAATCCATGGCGACCGTTCTCGCTGCTAGCTCGCTCGCCTTCGACTCCACAAGCGCCACGTATACCACCGATATGAGGTAGTGAGGGAATAGCTTGTCGAGCACGGACTCAGGCGAAGGCTCATACGAGAAAGGCAGGTAAGGGCGGCCCGGCTCCTCCTCGCCGGTCGCGCCACGGGGGCCGTGGCCGCGGCCTGCGCCATCCGGACCGCGCGCCGCGTCGACGCCTGCCTCTCCGCTCCCGGCGCGACGGTTCCTGTTCTCCGCACCTTCGAGAGGCAAGAGCTGCACTGTCTCAGGGCGATATGAACCCCGGGACACGAACCTCGCGAACACGACTTGAACGGAGTCCACGCGGCCCTCGAAGTAAGCCGCGAGCAAGTCACCTGCGATGCGCTGCGCGAGCGCTTCGTCGGGCGCGTCGGGGTGACGGTACTCCCTTGCAGGTCGAGGGCCGTGCTTTCGGAAGAAGTCCCGCCCTTTCCTGCCCACCACGACGACCTCGGCGCCGGTCCGGCCGGCGCGCGTTGCTTCGATTAGGCTGGTCGCCTGTCGCAGAATCTCAATATTATAGGCGCCCGCGAGGCCCCTATCGGAGGTTATGACGAGGTAGCCGCAGGTCGCGGCCTCCCTGGGTTTCAGGAGCGGGTGGGCCCATGGCGGGGTTTTCGCGGCGATGTCGGCGACGATCCGCTGGAGGGCCCCGGCATACGCGCGAGCGGGTTCCACAAGCCTCTCGACCCGGCGCAGTCGTGTGGAGGCCACTAGGGACATCGCGCGGGTGATCTGCTGCGCGCTTCTGACGCTGCGTATCCTGCGGCGAATGTCGCGAAGCTCTTCCACCTGGACCCGTCACGCTCCTTGGATGACTTGGCTTTCTATCCCGCCCTGGGCCTTCCTGGGCGAGGTCTCGACAGGCCCTCGCACGCCCGTGGGCGAGAATACTTCCTTGAAATCCCGTATCGCAGACGCGAGACGCCTCTCGAGATCCTCGTCGAGGTCCTTTCCTGCGGCGATGGCCTGGGGTACCTCGGGATGGACCTGGTGCATGTAATCGATGAACTGCGTTTTGAAAGACGCTATGGCTTCCACCGGAATGTCGTCCAGGTGGCGGCGCACCACCGCGAATATGAGCATCACCTGGTCCTCCACCGGCATCGGCTGATACTGGGGCTGCTTCAAGATCTCCACGATCCGCTTGCCCTTTTCCAGCCTCGCGCTGGTCTCAGGATCGAGTTCCGTGCCGAATTGCGCGAACTCGGCGAGCTCGCGATACTGGGCGAGGTCCAGCCGCATCCTGCCTGCGATCTTCTTCATCGCGGGTATCTGCGCCTCGCCTCCGACGCGCGACACGGAAAGCCCCACGTTGACCGCGGGCCTCACCCCCGAGAAAAAGAGCTCACTCTCAAGGTATATTTGCCCGTCGGTTATGGAGATCACATTGGTCGGTATGTACGCCGACACGTCCCCTGCGAGCGTCTCGACTATGGGGATCGCCGTCATGGAGCCACCGCCGAGCTCCGGCGCGAGTTTTGCGGAGCGCTCCAGCAGCCGCGAGTGGAGGTAGAAAACGTCTCCCGGGAAGGCCTCACGGCCCGGAGGTCGCCTGAGCAAGAGGGATGTGGCCCTGTACGCGATGGCATGCTTGGAGAGGTCGTCGTACACGATGAGCGCGTGGCGGCCCGTGTACATGAATTCCTCGGCCATCGCGCAGCCCGCGTACGGCGCGATATATTGGAGCGGCGCGAGCTCGCTCGCGGAAGCCGCGACCACGACCGTGTAGTCCATTGCACCCTCATCCTCGAAGAGCTTCACGAGTTTTGCAATAGTCGAGCGCTTTTGCCCGATCGCCACGTACACGCACGTGACATCCTTACCTCTCTGGTTCAAGATGGTGTCGATGGCGATGGCGGTCTTTCCCGTTTGCCTGTCGCCGATGATGAGCTCACGCTGGCCCCGTCCGATCGGGATCATGGAATCGATGGCGATGATCCCTGTCTGAAGGGGCTCTGACACAGGAGCACGCATGGCGATGCCGGGCGCCGGGTGCTCCATCGGCCGCCTTGTCGGGGCGTCGATGGGGCCCTTCCCATCGATGGGTATTCCGAGGGCATTCACCACCCTTCCAACCACCGCGTTTCCAACAGGCACGTCGATCACGCGACCGGTGCCACGCACGGTGTCGCCCTCTTTGACGTCTACATCCGACCCCAGCAGGGCGACTCCTACTGTGTCTTCCTCAAGATTGAGGATTATCCCAAACACTCCGTCAGGAAACTCCACGAGTTCGCCCATCATGGCGCCCCGAAGCCCAGAAAGACGCGCGATCCCGTCGCCTACCTCGATCACCGTTCCCTGGGTATACACGTCGATTCCAGGACGGGTCTTGGCGAGGCGGGCCCGTATGGCTGCTGCCACAGCTTCAGGTGAGAGGTCCAAGCGCGTTCACTCCCCAGATGGAGCGGCGGACGGCCCTGCGGGCGGCGGGTTGCCGGTCACAGACGTTGTCGCGGCTGTTCCGGAAGGTGAGCCGGTCTTGGCGTGGGCGTCAGCGGGCGTCTCGCCCGTCGTCACGGGGGAGGTCGTCTCGAGTTCCTCGCGCAGTTTGCGGAGGCGACCGGCAACGCTGCCATCGAATACGGTGTCTCCAACCCGCACTATCAGGCCCCCTAGAATCCCCGGATCCACCTCCTGCTCGATGGCGACGCTCCCGCTGAGTTTCTGGGCGAGCCCCGCGCGGAGCGTTTCGACGTCAGCGGGCGAAAGCTTGACGGCGCTGGTTACGTGAGCGCGCACCACGCCCCTGTCCTCATCGAGAAGCCTCTGGTACATGGTGGCTACGGCGTGTACGGTGTTCACCTGGTTCTCGTCTATCAGGAGGTCGAGAAGGCCGAGGGTAACAGGCGAGAGGATGTCACCCAGGACGTCCGATACTATCGATCGCCTTTCCTCGGCCGGGATGCCGGGATCGTTCAGCGTCCTTTTCAGGAGCGGCACCGACGCGAGGATCCTCGTGACCTCCGCAAGCTCGCCTGCAACAGCCTGGGGCTCGACGCGCTCCCGTGCGACGGAGAGCAATGCCCTCGCGAGCGTGTCCGGATCGAGAGACGTCATGAAACCCTGCCTCCGTGGACCTTGGTTCCCGGTCTTGCCTTGACGATGTCGCGGACGGCCGCGGATGCCTCCCGGCGCAACGCCTCTCGGTCGAGAGCGTTGCGTATGGCCTGTGAAGCGACGGCGACGGAGATGTCCAGCACCTGCCCGCGTATCTCTTGGAGAGCCTGCTCTCTTTGGCGGGCCAGCTCTTCACGGGCGCGCGTCATGATACGCGCGGCCTCCTCCGCGGCCATTCTGCGGGCCTCGGCCTTGATCTGCTCTGACGCGCGCCTGGCCTGCTCCACGATCTCTCCCGCCTTCGCCCGGGCGCGGGAAAGCTCGGTTTGAAGCTCTTCCCTGAGCCTCGCGGCGTGGTTCCTATCGTTCTCTGCCGCCGATATCCGGTCCCGAATGTATTGCTCGCGCCGGTCCAGATACGCTTTCACTGGGCCAAACAAGTAGCGGCGAAGAAGGAGGAACAAAACGATGAAATTCAGTATCTGAAAAACGTACGTGTAATCGAGGCGCATAGGACCTCCTGGGACATCGGACCACGAAAATCAACGAAGCAGCCTGAGGAACGGGTTGGCGAAGAGAAGAATCAGGGCGATGACAAGGGCGTATATTCCTGTGGTCTCCGCGATGGCGGCTCCGAGCAGCATCGTCCTGATGATCTCGCCTTGGGCTTCCGGCTGCCTGCCCACGGCCTCCGCGCCCTTGCCGGCAGCGAACCCTTGTCCGACACCGGGGCCGATGCCAGCTACCATTGCGATCCCGGCGCCGATGGCAGACGCGGCAAGCACTAGGGCCCTTGCTGCGAGCGTTGAATCCATGAGAAATCCCCCTTCCCTTTGTTTACTTTGTCCAGTCTTCCGGCTTTGTAATCGCGCAAGATCGTGGGGGAACGCAAGTGAGCGTGCGCTGCGCTGTGGGGCGCGGAACGTGGATATCAGCGACATCGCGGAGGACTATGGGATATACACCGCACGCGACATCACCGAGCGTGTCGAGGTGCGCGAGGGGGACATACTCGTCATACACACGGGGTACCACCATTACGCGTGGGACCAGCCCGAGGCAGACGAGGTCCGCTACATGATCAAGCACCCCGGCCCTGCGAGAGAGTTCGCGGAGTGGTGCAGGAAAATGAGGCTGAAGTGGCTCGCTGTGGACTGCGGATCCGCTGACCACCCGATGAACACGAAGATCCGGGAGTGGATGCCGGTCCAGGCCAGGGAAGCCGATGAGCATCTCAGGAAGAGATACGGTAAAGGCCTCGACGATTTCTTCCCGCCGGAAGACTACCAGGTCATGCACATCGCGCTCTTTCCGCACGACGTAATCCACGCTGAGAACCTGGGCGGCGAGATAGACAAGGTGCTCAACAAGAGGCTAATCATAGGCTGCTTCCCCTGGAAGTTCGTGGGCGGGGAGTCGTCCATCTGCCGCATCGTGGCCTTCGACGCGAGAGAGGCGCGGTAGCGGGAGATTGTAGCCAATATCCACTTGAGCGGCATGTGTTTTGTTGATTGTTACGAAGGGTGCCTACCGAAAAACGGCGAAAAGGCGACAAAGGTGCCATATGCCTGTCTTCTGTGAATCCTTGTGTTATGTGAATGGCGGCATAACGAGGGTAGGATCGCGCGACCAGCACGCAGAAAGGAGGGCGAACGATGCTGCTACCTTTCGACTACGTCAGGGCGCGAAGCAGGGAAGAGGCAGTGGACCTGGCTTTGCGGGCCGGAGCAGGGGGCAGGTTCCTGGCCGGAGGCACCGACCTCTTGGTGCGCATCCATGACAGGCAGCTGCGCCCACAAGTAGTCATAGACCTGAAGGGAATCGAAGGGATCAAGGCGGTCGATTCCTGCGACGGCGGGGGGCTCGTGGTGGGAGCCGCCACCCCGCTCAACAGGCTCATAAAGCACGAGGCGGTGCGCGCCGGATACGGCCTTCTCGCGGAGGCGGCGCACACCGTGGGTTCGGTGCAGGTCCGTAACCGCGCCTCTCTGGGCGGGAACATCAGCAACGCGTCGCCCGCTGCTGACACTGCTCCCGCCCTTTTGCTTTACGAAGCGGAGGTCCTGACCTGGGGTCCGGCCGGGGAAAGGACGATCCCCATAAGCGAGTTCTTCAAAGGCCCCGGGGCTACGGCGCTCGGCGAAGGCGAGTTCGTGTTCAAGATAGCCTTGCCCGCCCTCAAGGAGCGGTCGTTCGGGGTGTACCTCAAGCTCGGCAGGACCAACGCCGTGGACCTTTCCATCGTGAGCGTGGCGGCTTTGGCGCTGGAAGGCGGGGAGGTCCGGGTCGCCCTGGGCGCGGTCGCGCCCACACCCGTGAGGGTGAGGGAAGCGGAGGCCATCCTCCGCCGGCAGAAGGACAGGGAAGCCGTCAGGGAGGCCGCCGCCGCGGCCAGGCGGCTTGCCGCGCCGATCAGCGACATCCGGGCGAGCAGGGAGTACCGGCTCGAGATGACCGAGGTGCTCACCATGAACGCCGTCGAGCAGGCCCTTGCGGGGCTTGCCGCGCGCGCCAGCTAGCGAGGGGGGATAGGCCGTGATCCACAGTATACGCGTCAAGGTGAACGGTGAATGGGTCGAGGCTTGCGTGCCCTCCCACAGGAGGCTGCTGGATTTCCTTCGCGAAGACCTCGACCTCGTGGGGGCGAAGGAAGGCTGCGGCGGCGGCGAGTGCGGCGCATGCACGGTGCTGGTTGACGGAG
>JBLNCC010000120.1:0-10573 GCA_050260395.1 Betaproteobacteria bacterium | reverse complement strand
ACTGTTCTCCCGAAAACGTCAAGTCGATGCAACGTCACGACGAGACCGATGAGATGTTTGTGCTGCTCGCTGGCAGGTGCATCCTGTTCGCCGGTGAGGGAAGCCAGAGCGTGACCGCCATGCATGCCCGGGATATGGAGCCCTTGAGGGTGTATAACGTGAAGCGTTCCGTTTGGCACACCCATGTCTTGAGCAAGGACGCAGTGGTCCTGATCATCGAGAGCCGGGATACCACGCCGCTGAACTCTCCCGAATGTCCTTTAAGCGACGCGCAGATAACAGAACTCCGGCGCGCGGTTGCACAGATCTGGGGATACCCTGCCGTATCGGAGGACCGGAACGGGGAAGCCGACGCGCGCCCAGGGCGTTAGGCACCGAGCAAGGTCCTGGAGTATAACTTCTTCTACAGTTGGTTTCACGCAGGGCCCATCTGGCGGGCACTTCCGGGTACATGGAAAGCCCTTGGCACCATATTGAAGCGCCCGGACGAGCGCGGGCACTGCGACCCCCACACCCGATCTCGGAGTCTTGCCAGTCCGTGCTCATGGGAAGCAAGACCAAGGGTACCCAGACACCGTGGCGCAGGCTCACGACGCCCTCGCCCACAAGGAGCAGATTGGCTGCCATAACGGCTGTCGCCTTGTTGCGCGCCGCGCTGGCCACAAAAGCCTAGATAAACAATGGCGCGCCTGGCAGGAATCGAACCTGCGGCCCACTGCTTAGAAGGCAGTTGCTCTATCCCCTGAGCTACAGGCGCGCGACACTCTTATATATGCGGTGAGTCATGTGCCAGTGTTATGTTACCATATACCCCGCACGCTTGCAAGACCAGCCAGCGCCCTGCGAAGCCGCGCCATCGCGGGAGACCTGCTCTTGCCCCTTTCAGCAAGCCGCCTCTCCCATGACCCGAAGAGCATGGTGAACACCGTTGTCATGGCAAGGTAGAAGAGCCCTGCAGCAAAGAATATCTCGAGCGGTCGGAAGGTGGTGGCGATCATCTGCTGAGCCGCTCGCATGAGATCCACCATGGCGATCGTGGATACGAGCGACGAATCCTTCAGCCGCGCGATGACCTCGTTGCCCATGGGCGGGATGATCCTCGGAACGGCCTGGGGCAGGATGACCCACCTCATGGCCTGGATGTAGCTCATCCCGAGGGACCTTGCGGCTTCCATCTGGCCCCGGTCTATGGATAGTATGCCTCCGCGCAGGATCTCGGCGACATATGCAGCTGCGTTCAACGTCATCCCGACCGCCGCCGCAGGGAACGGATCGAGCGTGACGCCCACCTGAGGCAACCCATAGTAGATGAGGAAAAGCTGCATGAGGAGCGGCGTCCCCCTCATCCACCAGGTATACAGCGATGCAGGTCCCCGCAGCAGAGGGTGTCGCGACAGCCGGGCTAAGGCGATTGGAAGGCCCAGCGCCGTCCCGAGCACCACCGCAAGGCAGGTCAGCTCCATCGTCATCGCGGCGCCTCTCAGGAGGATCGGGACAAGCTTTACTATGAGCAAAACGTCCATGATACGCTCGCTCCTCACGGATGTTCTCGCCGTGGTCCCCCCGTTGCTGCCAGTTGCCGGATAACCAGCCCCGGGCAACTGCCCGCCGCACCTGCCCGTCGCACCTTCAGTTAGTCTATCGCAGCCGGAGGGCACGGAGCGCACCATCGCGGCACGGCCGGCGGCGGGCCGCCGCCTGGACGCGACCCGCCGGCGACCGCCGCGAAGGTCTGGGCTTTGCGGAGTCGATCAGCGCTTCGAGACGTCGACCCCGAACCACTTCTTCGAGATGGCCGCATACGTTCCGTCCGCCTTGATAGCCTCAAGGGCCGCACACACGGCCTCGCGAAGGGCCTTGTCCTCCTTGCGGAAGGCGATGCCCACTTCTTCCTCGGACAGCCGCTCCGGGAGGACGCGGTACATGCCCGGCCGCTTCGTTATGTAGTAGCGGCCCACGAACTCGTCCACCACCACGGCTTGGACCCGGCCGATGGCGAGATCCGTAAACGCCTCCGTGAACTGCCCGTATAGCTTGAGCTCCTTAACGCCATCGATCTTCCTCGCGGCGATCTCACCGGTGCTTCCAAGCTGGCTGCCCACCACCTTGCCGGCAAGGTCCGCAACGCTGTTTATGGACTTATCCTTCTCCCTGACAACTATGATCTGCGCGCCCCAGATGTACGGGGGGCTGAAGTCCACCTTCTTCGCACGCTCCTCGGTGATGGTCATGGAAGACAGGATGATGTCGAACTTCCCCGACTGCAGCGCCAGGATCACCCCGTCCCACGCCGTCGGGACCCATTCGATGGCGACCCCGAGGCGGCGCCCGATCTCGTCGGCGAGGTCCACGTCGAAGCCGATCAGCTTGCCCTTGTCATCGCGGTATTCCATGGGCGGAAACGCGTCGTCCACCCCGATCCTGAGGATACCCGCAGCTTTGACCCTGGCGAGCGAGTCATCACCTGCGGCAGCCGCAACTCCTCCAACGCCGAGTGTAGCGGTGATCAGTGCGAGCAGTACGATTTGTCCAAACTTCTTTCCGTTCATCGTGGTTACCTCCTCGTTCTTCTCCGGTTTCTACACTGCTTTCCTTTGGGATTCCCCTGCTCGTCTCCTCAGGCTTCAGCGCAAAAAAACACCTCCCGTCCCGCAAGGGACGAGAGGTGATCTCCCGTGGTCCCACCCTCATTGGTTACAACTGTAAACTGTAACCCGCTCATTCTCCGGTACGGCCCGACTTGGCGTCACATCTGCCGCGTCACGGTCCTCATATGGTCCTCACACGACGACACGACAACGCCACAAGCCCCGGGCTTATACCTCCTCGCATTAACGGGCGAGACCCGTCAGAGCCTACTCCCGCGCTCCTGCTCTGTAGCGGGCGCCCTGCCCGCTTCCGCCGCCGCTGCACCGGTTTGGGTCTGCGCTCAAGGGTGTGGTTCAACCGGCGCGCCATACCAGGATTCCACCGTCCCCGGCTCTCTCGGACGGCGCATCCGGCCTACTCTTCCCCGTCATCGCTTTCATCGAGCTTTTCCGCTGTCGCCTGCACCATCCTGTGCTTCCAGCGCCTGCGCAGGTCATTTCCGCCAGGATGTGTGTATTTATACATAAAGTAGCACGGTCCAGACGCTCTGTCAAGCAGCAATTTGCGCTTTATACGCCCGCGCCCCTTCGCCCACCGTCGTCCTCTACCCACGCCGTTTTGCGACCAACCCGCCCCGGTCCATTGTGTCTGACGCCGGCTCGAGCTCCGGGTTTCCGAGTTTGCGAGCGCCGCGGCACCCGACTCCGATAGCCCTGGTCCACGACCACGCTACAGCGCAGCGGGCGGTCAACTGACCGGCGCGCCCGCCTCTCCTGCGACCAGGACAGCCGCCTGGCACGGACCGAGATGCTCCAGTCTCACGCGGCCATCCACAACCGGATACGCTCGCCCCGTCAGCGCATCCGACAACGTCCGGACATTGCAGGCCGTCGCTGGGGGAGCCTGGGCCGGGTGCAGGTGTAGGTGCTGGCCCACGTCCGGGTCCAGGTTCAGGTCCAGCGTAACCTGCCTTTCGCTGGCGCACACCGCGACTACCACGACATCGTTCCCGCAGGTCCGGGAGAAAGCGAAGGTCCTGGTAGGATCGTCCACAAGGAGCCACCGCATATCGCCGCGCCGGAGCGCCGCGCTGCCGCGCCGCAGCTGGATAAGCCGGCGATAAAGCCCCAGCAGCTCGCGGTCTTGCAGGCGTTCATCCCAGACCATGGTGCCCCGGCACCCCGGGTCTTTCTCGCCCATCATTCCGACCTCATCCCCGTAGTAGACGATGGGCGCCCCGGGGCAGGTCATCTGGAACACGACCGCAGGGATCATGCGGCGCCTGTCTCCCTCGAACGCCGTGAGCACGCGCTCCGTATCGTGACTGCCGAGGAGGTTGAGGAGTGCCGCGCTGGCCTGTGCCGGGTAACTAGCTTTGAGCTTCTCCAGGCTCGCCACAAGCTCAGACGTGGACGTCTTCCGCCTTGCGAAGAAGTCGAGCACCACGTCGCGGAAGACGTAGTTCATGACCGCATCGAACTCGTCCCCCTTGAGCCACGGTGAGCCGTCGCGCCAGATCTCGCCCACGATGTACGCGTCCGGATTGATGCTCTTGACGTGGTCGCGGAAGACCTTCCAGAATGAGTGGTCCACCTCGTTCGGGACGTCCAGCCGCCACCCGTCGATGCCGGCTTCCTTCATCCAGAAGGCGACCACATCGAGGATGTAGCGGCGCACCTCGGGGTTGTCCGTGTTCAGCTTGGGAAGGTCCGCAAACCCCCACCAGGCCTCATAGTTGGGCTTTGGATGGCAGCGGACCGGGAAGTCGTGGATGTAGTACCAGTTGACATAACGTGACGCGGGACCCTTCTCTATGATGTCCTGGAAAGCCCAAAACTCGTCACCTGTGTGGTTGAACACGCCGTCGAGGATCACCTTGATGCCCGCCGCGTGGAGTGCGTTCACGAGCTCGCGGAACTTGCCGAGATCCCCGAAGGCGCTGTCCACCCGCATATAGTCGGCGGTGTCGTACTTGTGATTGGACACTGACTGGAAGATCGGGTTTAACCATACGGCCGTGATCCCGAGGTCTTTGAGGTAAGGGATCTTGCCGATGATCCCTTGGAAATCACCTCCGAAAAAGTTGTCGCGGGTCGGGGCCTCGCCCCACGGGCGGGTGCCGACGGGATCGTTGGTAGGATCCCCATTCGCAAACCTGTCCGGGAAGATCTGATAGAACACGGCGTCGTGGACCCACTCGGGCGTCTTGAAGACACGAAGTTGCGAGACATCCACCGTGTACCAGTCATCCGGGTCCGGCTTTTGGGCGAAATCGCCTGACGGCGTATGCCACACTGTGTGGTCCGCGAAGGGACCCGCAGCCGCCCCCGCAGCCGGGTCGTCATTCAGCTTCAAAAGAAACCTGTACGAGAGCGTGCCCCCTGAGACCGCGACCTCCCCGCGATACTGGGTGAAGCCGCCTTCGATTGCATACGGCTCCATGGTGGTAGCCCCGCAGGCTCCCCCTCCGGAAGCCGCACTGAATTCCAGCACAACGCCTGATACATCGCCTGACCTCACACGAAGCCTGATGGCAACGGTATCCTCGTCCGGCCGCTCTACATAGGGCGTATCCTGCTCGTGCCACACTCCTTCCACCGTGAAGCGAGCTGCCTCGCCCGCCCCGGGCAGCCGTTCAGCCTGTTTCAGGCCGCAGCTCCTCGCCTCTGCGCTTTCGATTTCAGGACCGTTCTCGCGAAATGCTTCCATCGTTTACTCCTCTATCCGATTGCGTACGCCACGCTTTTCGACACACAGATGATATCGCAACAGACTTTCGCGGCGCAAGAGCAGGTTCAACCGCAAGCCACCCGGGGCTGCGGCCGCGGCCGCGCAATGCGTCAATTGCCACCGTATACCATTGGCACTTCCGCGAGCCTGCCCGTGTTCACATCGTAAGCCCCGAGGATGTCCTCCTGGGCCGTCCCTGCGGGAGCGAGCAGGTCTATGACGTTCGGGTCCGCCTCGGAGTCATGGCCTCCGCCCAGCCGCCATTCCTGCGCCGTAGACAGCACCTCACGCACTCGCAGGCTCCCTGGGGAGGGATAGCCCTCCTGGCTTAGGAGGAACACCTGGTATCCCCAGTCGGGCCGCGGATCGCCCAAGGCAGCCCTGGGCACGCGCACGGAGATGACTTTGTTGACCGGGTCCTGGCTAACCCTGATGGCCGCCTGCACCTCTCTGTCGTCGGCCGCGAAGATCCGCTGGTTCCACCCTTCAACCCAAATCGCATACTCCCACGCCGACTCCGGGGCGAAAGTCACGTGCCTTCCACCAAGCGCCTCGGTCCTTCCGGATCCTGGCTTGTGATCGGTGTCTATGTAGATGTCGATGGTCTGGAGCGACACTCCAACAGGCGAGTTCCATGGGTTTGTGATGTCGCCGGCTATCCTCACCTGGAACACGATGTCGTCCTGGGCCTCGAGGACCTCAAAGGACAGCATGTCGAATACGCCAGGCGTGAAGACGGCATTCAGAGGATAGGTGTATGTTCCCGGACCGTGGTCGTCGCCGGCCGGGTCATCCCACCTGAACAGAGTCTTGCCGATGATGACCTCAGGCACCTTCACCTCGGCAGGCCCCTCAACCGGCAGCATATCCACGTTCCTGCCGCCCCAGGACGCCACTAGTGCAAGGCTCGCGGAGTCCCCGGGCTGCAACCCGATGTCAGCGAACGCGACCTTGATCTCGATCGTGCGGTCCGCGCCTGCGGCTGAAAGCTCCTTCACGTCAACCCACGTCTCGTCGCCACCGGCGAACGCAAGGCGTGCCTTCGCGGGGCCTGGGCCGTCAAGGCCCAGGAGATCGACGAGCAACTCGGTGCCGGGCGCGAACCCGAGCACCGTCGCAGCACGTCCCTGTTCGCTCCATCTCGGGACGCTGTTTACCTCCGCACGCCTCGGGTTCGAAAGGTAAGCCGCCAGCGCGACGTCCTTCCCGAAGAAGCTGTCGAGCCCGCCTTTCACGTCGAAGCGCAAGTAGAGGCTGTCCGCGTCCGCCGCTACCCAGAGTGCCCTGAGCACCATCTCGCCCTCGCCGGACGGCATCTGGGCGGCCACGGTCTTGAAATACATCGCTGCCGGTGCCCACTCACCCGGTTCGACCTTGCCGTCGGGGGTGATTTTCGCAAGACCGCTCATCTTGACGTCGGGCCTGGCCGCCTCCTTCGGAATTATCGGCAAATAAAGGTAAGGCGGAACGGGCTGCCCGATGGCGGAGTACACGTTCTGGAGGTGGATCCTGAAGAGCTCGTCAAACGCGGCGTCGTTGCCGGAGTCTTGGTCGTTGCCGTACCACCAGAACCAGTCGCTGCCCTCAGCCGCGTAGAGCTCATCCCACGCGAGCGCCATGCCACGCTGCGCCGCCTCGTTGCCGGAGTTCTCCGCAGTATACCTCGCAAGAACGTCCCGGGCCCTTGACAGATACTCCCACGCCTTGTTCTCCTCGGCCTCGCCTATCCACGTTTCCAGGTTATCGGAAATCCAGGAGCCCGTGTGCAGCCTCGGGAGCTTGGCTTGCGCCGGATGAGCTCTTAGGTACTCCTGGACCGTGACGGCCCTGAAGTTCGGGTCACCGTTCAGCATCTTGTAGAGCGAGTGCAAGAACTCCTTCCCGTCGTTCGCGTAGTACTCCCAGCAGTTCTCGCCGTCGAGCGCTATCGTCACCACGTGAGGACCCGGCACCCCCGCAAGGTCCCGCCTGACCTTGCGCAGGTAATTCATGAGATCAAGCGCTGCGGCAGTGCCGTTCATCCCGGAATAGCTGAACCCTATCTTGTCAGAGAGCACTATGTCGCGGAAAAGGATGGCAACGGATTTGCCGTCCTCTTCGACTACGTAAGGCTTATAGAGAAGGTCGGGCCTGGTGACGTTCCCGGAGCCATCGCGGAGGCTTACGCCGAGGGATCGAGCAAGCACCCCTTCGCTCGACACCATCCACTGAAAGCCTGCATCGTGGGCGATCCCGACGAGATCTTGCCCGACGGCCTGCTCGGAGGGCCACAGCCCCCGTGGCACGCACCCGAAATGGTCTTCGTAGAACCTCACGGCCATCTCGAGTTGCGCCTCGACATCCTCGGGATGTGCGAAAGCACGGGCGGGCAGGTCGAGTTTGGGGCTTGCCACGCGCGCGAGTTCCACGTTGTATAGAAGCGGCATTATAGGGTGGTAAAATGGGGTGGTGGTGATCTCTATCTGCCCGGAGTCCTGCATGGACCGGTACAGCGGGATGATCTCCTTCATGATCTCGGCGTGTTTCGCAAGCACCAAGCGCTTGTCCTCCTCAGTGAACCCCTGGGCTTTCTGAAGGAGCGCCCTCATAACGGGGTCCCCTTCTCTGAAGTCTGGGTCGAGCCACGCGAGGTTGAACCAGACCTGAAGGTCCCTATAGTCCTGCTCGGTAAACGCATCGATAGCGCGCGCGATGCTTTGGTCGCTCACCGTCTCCCCACGCTTCTGCAATAGCTGCCGGTACCGTGGGAACTTGCCGATGATCCTGTCCCAGTTTGCATCGAAGAACCTTCTGAGGAGAAACTCCTTGTCATCGCGCGTTAGCTCCGACGCAGGTTTCTCCGCAACAACTTGCCAGATGTCTCGCGCCCCCGCAGCACACTCGTCAAGCTGAAAGATGAGCGACGGGACCAGGTTGAACGTGCAATGAACGTTGGGGTACTCCTTCAGAATGGAGGCCATATCGTAGTAATCCTTAACCGCGTGCATCCTCACCCAGGGCAACATATACTCGCCGGTCGCGGGGTTCTTGTAGAACGGCTGGTGATTGTGCCAGATAAGTGCCACATACAGGGGCTCCTCCGCACCCAGCGCCTGAATGGGCGACAGCCCCGCAACGCCCACAAAAAGCGCCAGCGCGACCGCAGCTACCAGGACCCGGTGGTGTCTCACGAAGGTTCGCCTCCTCCTGATTTCTCCTGCTGGGTACACCCATTACCCATTTGGATAAGCGCCTCAACTCGCACGGACACGCAGAAGAGAATCGCCGGCCGACCGAGGCCAAGTCCGCCCGGGGTCGAATCCCCTTAGACGAGTCGCATGGCCCTATAACGTTGTAGGACGACATTACAATTGTACGGTTGCTATGTTTCGCTTGTCAAGGTAGATCCTGCTGCATTTCGAAGTATCACCCATGAGCTCCAAATGTGAGCTGGTTATGATGGTTATTGGCTATTGCAGGCGATCTTGAGGCAGCGACCCAGTCCGTATGATCTCAGAGTATAGCCTCGCGCTCGGGCGAACGGTCCGCGCCTGGGTTTTGTAGTCCACCTGCACAAGGCCAAACCTAGGCGTAAATCCCTCCTTCCACTCGAAGTTGTCTATAAGCGACCAGTGGAAATACCCGCGCACATCTACGCCGTCTGCAATGGCGCGAGCCACCTCGCGGAGGTGTGAGACGATGAAGCGCTCGCGCTGCTTGTCATCGGTGGTCGCGATCCCGTTTTCGGTGATATATACCGGGAGCCCATACTCCTTCACGCCCATGAGGATCCGGTATATGCCTTCCGGATAGATCTCCCACCCGAGGTTGTTCTTTTCCACATCCTCCTTCACGGCCATGTCAATGAAGAGCATCTGCGGCCTTCGCAGGCTAAACCCCGCTAGGGTACGTGAGTAGTAATTCACTCCGATGAAATCCTGGGTTCCCGAGAGCTTCGGATCGGTCTCGCGGCCGACCAAGGGGAACGCCATGACGCCGGTGGCCAACGCGTCGAGGAAAGCTTTGTTGAATATGCGATCGATCTTCGCCGCGATCGCGCGGTCCGACCCGCTCCCAGGCCTCTTGGGGTCGAAAACCATCATGTTCTTGGCGATGCCTACCAAGGGGCGCATGCCCCGTGCCTCGAGCAACTCATGGATGGCGTGATACGCGCGGCCGTGGGCCTTCGCGAGGTTCTTCGCCACACGAAACGCCAGCACGACGGATTTCTTCTCGGGAGGCCACACCCCGAACAGAAAGCTCTGCGTGGCATACACCATCGGCTCATTAATGGTGACCCAACAATCCACAAGATCCCCCAGTTCAACAGCCACGTGGCGGGAATACCTCTCGAACAAGCCCACGACCTCCGGGCGCAACCAGCCGCCCTTGGCCGCAAGCCACCTTGGGTTCGTGAAGTGGTGAAGGGTCACCATGGTCGCCATGCCAAGGGACTTCAAGGTACCCAGGACGTCGCGGTAATGCTCGATGGCCCCCCGGTCGAAGCGGCCTTCTTCAGGCTCGATCCTGCTCCACTCGAGCGAAAGCCTGTGGGCGTTGTGACCTAGGTCGCGAGCCATCTCGAAGTCCTGCCGGTACCTGTTGTACTGGTCACAAGCGTCGCCAGACTTGTCTCCGTGAGCCACCTTCCCAGGCAGCTGTTCCCAGTCCCACCAATCATTGTTCACGTTGTTCCCCTCTACCTGATGGGACGATGTCGCGGCGCCCCATAGGAAGCCTTCGGGGAACATCCTCCGGAGATGATCGCCCATGGCGTTCCGTCTCTCCTCTCTCGCGCCTCTGCTCCCGCGCTTCTCTTGCTCGTCACCATTCGTGCTAGGCAGGCGAGTGGGCGGCACCCACGATGCGCCCATCCGTACGCCAAGGTCAACTCGATACGGCGCCGGTTGCGAAGCCAAGCCACAATTGTCAGTCCGCGGTCCCTTCACCCCAAACTAGGACAAGCTCTAGTCAGGGCCTGGGTCCCGGCTCAGCCCGGCGTCCTCCAGATCCACCCTCGAGTTTGGCATTGGGCCGTGCCGCGCCGGGACCCCGACCATCTCACGCTACTAAGTGAGGGTGCATTAGTCCTCGCCCCTCTTCCAGTAGTTGCCGGGTTGCCGGTGTTGCACTCGGGGACGGCGCCCCAAGCGAGGCGCGCTTCGCCAAAATCCGGCCTGTCCAGCCAGTGGCCGGATTTTGACACCCCTCGTGCAATCACCGGCAGCCCCTCCCAAAAGTCGGGAGCATTTTTGCAGCCTCACTTAGCTGTATG
>JBLNCC010000119.1:0-32369 GCA_050260395.1 Betaproteobacteria bacterium | reverse complement strand
GGGGACTTAACCTCTGGGTACTGGGGTTTTGGGGTGTAAATTTGTGGGGGGGGGTTACCGGCGTACCCCCGGGAAACTAACTCAAAACGGCTCGGCTAACGCCCGCGCCCCCCCCCCCCCCCCCCGGACCTTGCGCCTGAGCAGGCGCGACTAGCCGGTTTCATGGCACGGCCCGTTGCCTCGCGGCCGCCGGCAACCGCGAAGAAAACACTCGGCGCCGCAGTCAGACGGCTTCCACCCGTTTGACCTCCGGGACCTCTTCTTTGAGGGCCCGCTCCACGCCGTTTTTGAGGGTCATCATGGACATCGGGCATCCGACGCAAGCCCCCGTGAGCCTCACTTTCACGACACCGTCATCCACGCTGACGAGCTCGACGCTGCCCCCGTGTGCCTGCAGAGCGGACCGGATCTTCGCCAGAGCTTTTTCTATCTTGTCCTGCACAACTCGCGCCTCCCTGGTCAAAATCGCCGGAGCATCTCTTCGCACAGATTATACACCTTAAGTATGGCGGGAGTCGAGCGCGGCGATTCAAGCCGTCACCTTATCGTGATCTGGAGGCTGAGCCTTACCCCGGTCCCCGTGTTGACCGCTGTGATGGTGTACACGCCCGGTCCGACCGGCACCCCCTCGTTCGTGGTCTGGTTCCACGTGTGCCGGAAGACGAGGTTCTGGCCGGGCGGCAACGTGACCCGCTCTATCGCGAAGGTGAAGAACTTTCCCGAGGACCACCGCCAAATCTCCCTTGTGTCGCGGGTCACGATGAAGTCGAAGCGCTGGCTCGACCGGTACGTTATCGCGACCGGGCCCGTGGTGAGGTTGGTTTTTGTCAGGCTCATGCGCACGGGCTCGCCCTGCGCGTAGGTGAGCTTGTTTACCATGAAGGTGTGCCGCAGCCCATCCTGCACCACCGAAACCTGGTTCAGCGCAGGCACGGGTGGCGCTGGCGGCGGCCCTGGAGGAACCGGCGGCCCGGGCGGCGCGGGCGGCGGAGTCGGCGGCGCCGGCGGCGCCAGCACAGGCGGTGGCGGCGTCGGGACTGCGACCACCGGTCTCGTGGGCACCAGCAACACCTGTCCCACGACGATGAGGTCGGGGTTGGGAATGCGGTTCACCGACGCGAGCATTTCCACCGTGGTCCCGAACCTCGCGGCGATCTCCGCGAGGGTGTCCCCAGGCTGAACGATGTATGGCCGGAAGCCCACGGGCACCGAAATGACCGGGGGCGGGGCGGGGGTTGGGGCGGGGGTCGGCATTGGCGCTGGCGGCGCCCCGGTGACGGGGATCTGGAGCACCTGTCCGACGAAGATCACGTCAGGGTTTGCGATGTCATTGGCTTCGACGATCGCGGCTACGGTCGTCCCGAATCTTTGCGCGATGAGCGAAAGGGTGTCGCCAGGCTGGACTATATACGTGATCACGGCAGTTCCCTCCCGGCGTCGTACGCCCTCGGCCGGGCTTGCCGCGTCCTTTGCCGGGCTTGCCCGGTTCGGGGGCCGACACTTTCTCACAACATGTTATTCCGCGTGCCGACCGGTGTTGCCTTCCGCCCAGCCTGCCCGTTGCCTGGCCCAGCCATGGCGCAGCCATGAGGCGGGAACGCAACCTGGGACTCCGTTGGAGGAAGATACGTGAAAGAGTCGAAGTCCAAGGAGAAGCATTGAAGGGGGCGGAAGGCGACCTTGTTTGAGAGATGTTGCAAACCCAAACCCCCTGGATTCGTGCGCGGCACGCTCCTACTCACGGCGGCTGGGGTGGCGGTAGGGCTTGCCATCGCGGCGGCCGCCGGAGGGGGGCAAGACGTGATGAGAGCGCGGCAACCGGCCTTGCGGGTTTCGCGCGTGAATTCATTTCTAGACCCGGTCCTCTCTGAGACAGTTCAGCCCGTCTCGCCGGGGACCGCGGTGGAGGGCCACGGCGATCTCCTCAGTCGCCTGAAAGCGGCCCACACCCTCGCGCTCGAGAGGGAGGTCCTCGATATCGCCCGCGCCGCGGTTGCGGACGCGACGGGCGCGCGAGCGCCGTCCCGCTTCTCGGCCGAGGGTATTCCCGAAGAGTCCCTTCTCAGGGTCCCGGCGGGCGTCTTCGTCGCGCTGATCCTCGACGGCAAGGTGAGGGGGTGTATGGGGACGGTTTACCCGATGGAGGCCTCGCTTGCCGAGGAGATCGCATGCACTGCGCGGATGGCGGCGACATCGGATCCCCGGCGCCCGCCCGTGAACGCTGACGAAGTGGCGCGGCTCGATTACTGCGTGTCCGTGGTCGGGAGGCTCAGGCGCTGTGCGCCCGAGGAGCCTGTCGACCCCCGCACCGAGGGCGTCATCGTGATGGCGAACGGCCGGTCCGGTGTGATCCTGCCGGGTGAAGCCAGGACGAGCGCATACGAGATCGCCTGGGCGAAGCGTGAAGTCGGCGTCGGGCCGGCTGACGCGTTCGAGCTATTCGTGTTCGAAACCGAACGGTTCGGGAAGGCCCTGCCGCTAAGAAGGTAAGCGGAGGAGGTAAAGTGCGATGGGACCACAAAGAGCACGTTTTCCTCGCTCGGCAGGTTACGCGGCCGCACTCGCGCTCTTTGCCGCGGCTGCGCTCGTGTTTCTGGCAAAGCCGCTTTCGGCGGACAGCGCAGACAAAGGGTACCTCTACATGTACGCGGAGGAACGGGTGTGGGCGCCTTCTGAACGTCCGTCCGTGATCGTCCGGGGACGGGCCGCGACGAGGGTCGATATCACGGTCTGGAGATTCGACCCCGCAAGCCATTACCAGGCGCACGGGTCTCTCAGCTCGGCCACGGAGATTCTGCCGCGGAACGGAACGGCGCCTATGAAGAAGCTCGCTGAGTATCCGAAGCCGAAGGAACGCGGCGGCGACTTCAGGTTGAACGTGCCCGTGCCCGTCAGCGGGATCGGGGGTTACGTCGTGAAGGCCCGCGATAACCAGGGCCGCGAGACTGCAACTTGGATCCTCGTAACCGATCTCGGCCTCGTAACCAAACAGGCCCAGGGTGAGCTCCTCGTATACGCGCATTCGTTTACGAAAGACGCGCCCGTCGGGGGCGTAAACGTCTCGGTGTTCAGCGAGGGCAAGAGGGTCGGAGGCGGAACCACGGGGCAAGACGGCTTGTGGGTTTTGAACGCTCCTGGCCTTCCAAAAGGCATCGCTGTGGTGGGGACGGCCGGCGACAGCTTCGCGCAGGTGACGTCGTCGTACTACTGGGAGGACTCCCGTTACAAGGCGTACATTTATACCGATAGACCTATATACCGGCCGGGCCAGCGCGTGTACTTCAAGGGCATTCTCCGCGAGGACACAGGCGATGGGTATGAAGTGCTATCGGGCGAGCCCGTTCGGGTGGAGGTGCGCGACGCGCGCGACGCGTGCGTCTACAAGACCGAGGTCACGACCAACGGCTTCGGCTCGTTTGCTGGCGAGCTTGTGCTGGGTGACGAGCCGGCGCTTGGCACTTACCGCGTGTTTGCCACGGTGAGGGGCAGCACCCACTCCGGCGCGTTCAAGGTGGCCGAGTACCGCAAGCCGGAGTACCAGGTCCAGGTGGAAACGATGAAGGCCATGTACGTGGCAGGGGACGAGATCACTGTGACCTTAAAGGCCACATACTATTTCGGCGCGCCGGTCCCGGGGGCGAAGGTCACATACGCCGCATACTCCCAGCCGCGTTACTTTTCTTACTATACGTATGAGGACCTCGGTTATTATCCAACCGATGACGAGGGCTTCGGGTACTATGGTGAGCTCGTCGCTTCAGGCGAGGCCGTGACGGACGCGAACGGGCACGCAGCGTTCACCATAACAACTCAGAGGTCCGATGTGACCCGGAGCGTGTTCATCGAGACGGTCGTGACCGATGAGAGCCGCCGCGAGGTAGCCGGCAGAGCCACGGTAACCGTGGCGCGAGGCCTGTTCGAGGTGGGCGTTCAGCCGCAGGCCTATGTCGTGGAGCCGGGTGAGCCCGTCATGGTTGGGGTTAAGGCCGAAACCATAGATGGCAAGCCGTTTGCGACGCGCCTCGAGTGGCAGGCCATGCGGGAGACATGGGAAGACTCGAAGGCCAAGCGGTGGAAGGAAGCCTGTGGTGAACTCGTCACGGGGCCCGACGGAAAGGGGAGCTTCGAGTTTGCGCCGTGCGAGGAAGGGGCTTACGTAGTGGAGGTGGCCGGAACCGACGAGCGAGGGAACCGCATCGCTTCCGAGGCGCACCTCTGGGTCACGGGCGGGGCGAGCCGCTGGGCGAGCTACGGCGGCACCGAGATCGAGGTCGTGACCGACAAGGACGTGTACGAGGTCGGGGACACGGCGAAGGTGCTGGTTAACACCACGTTCGATGACGCGTGGGCCATCGTGGCGGTCGAGGGCCGCGGTATCTCCTGGCATAAGGTCGTGCATATCACCGGGCGTACCATGCTTTTCGGTGTTCCGATCACGCGCGAGCACATGCCGAACGCCTTCTTCACTGTGACCCTGGTCTATGGCAAGAGGCTGTTTACGAGAGAGAAGGCTATTTACGTATCGACCAAGGACAAATACCTCAATGTGACGATCATTCCCAACAAGGAAAGTTATGCCCCCGGCGAGAGGGCCACGTACGTGGTGAAGACGACAGACGCGGCAGGCCGGCCGGTGCAGTCGGAGGTCTCGCTCGGAGTCGTGGACGCCTCCATTTACGCGCTCCAACCGGAGATCGCGCCGGACATGAAGAAAGCGTTCTACGGGTCCATCTGGAACAGGGTCGTCACGAATTACTCGTTCCCTGAGTGGTACTATGGCGGCGCTGACAAGGAGGCCGGTCCGGGGGACGTCCGAAAGGAGTTCCGGGACACCGCCTTCTGGAACCCGACGATAGTGACGGACAGGAACGGCACCGGGAAGATCGAATTCACCATGCCGGATAACCTCACCACGTGGCGCGCCACGGCGCGGGCCCAGACATTGAAGACGCAGGTCGGGTCGGCGACCCGGGACGTCGTGACCACCAAGGATCTCATCGTGAGGCTCGCGACGCCGCGCTTCTTCAGGCTCGGGGACCGGACCGTCGTCACGACCGTCGTACACAACTACACCGGGCGCGAGGTCGTGGCGAGGGTGTCTCTCGAAGCCCAGGGCGTCACATTGAAAGGCGCTGACCAGCGCGTGGTGGAACTCGCCCCGATGGGACAGGCGTCCATCGACTGGGAGGTCGAGTGCGGCAAAGTGGGTCCAGCGCGCTTCGTGGCGTCCGCACGGGTTGACGGCGGACGGGCGCGAGATGCGCTCGAGGTGAGCGTGCCGGTGCTTCCTTTCGGAGTGCGCCACGAGCTGCACGAGGCCGGGGAGGTCTCCGCCGCCGCCACGGAGCGCGGCAAGGCGAGGGCATTGGCACGGTTCGATGTGCCCGTGGACGCGCTCGAAGGGACTGTGAACGTGAAGGTGCAGCTTGCGCCGTCCGTCGCCGCAACGGCCCTCGGGGCGCTCGAATACCTGGCGTCGTTCCCATACGGCTGCGTGGAGCAGACCATGAACTCGTTCCTCCCTTGCGTCGTGGTAGCCCGGGCCATGCGGGACCTTGGTGTGAAGGCGCCCAGCATCGAGGAGAACCTCCCGAAGATGGTTTCAGCGGGTCTTGCCAGGCTCTACCGGTACCAGCATTACGATGGCGGATGGGGATGGTGGGAGTACGATGAGACCGACCCGAGGATGACGGCTTACGTGGTGTACGGTCTGGACCTTGCCCAGAAGGCCGGGTTCGACGTGGATGAGCGGGTGCTTTCACGTGGGAAGGCCGCCCTCGCCGACCTCGTCAACAGGCCGCGGGACGTTGACGACCTCGTATACAAGCTGTACGTCATGTCCGAGGTGGGCATGAAAAGCCTGCCCAGGCTCGATGAAATGCTGGCGCGGCGGCCCGAGCTCTCCGAATACTCGCTTGCGCTTCTCGCTCTGACCCTTCGCAACGCGGGCCGGACCGACGACGCCCGGATGGTTCTCAAGGACCTCCTGGCGACGGCACGGGGGGACGCGACACAGACCTACTGGAACGCGCCGGACGGAGAACGGTATTGGGCGGACAATCGAGTGGAGACCACGGCCTACGCCCTCATGGCGCTGCTCGCGGTGGACCCCGAGAACGACAAGGTCCCTGGCGTCGTGAGATGGCTCGCGAATGTCCGTCAGGGCGAGGCATGGTTCTCCACCAAGGACACGGCTGCTGCCGTGTTCGCGCTGGCGGAGTACCTCAAGCGCCGCGATGAGCTTGTGCCCAACTACGCCGCCACCGTTAGCATCAATGGGAAAGAGATCGGCAAGTTCCGTTTCACCGGCAAGAGCGTCTTCGAGAAGGAGGCCGAAGTGGCGGTGGACCCGCGCGACCTCGTACGCGGGCGGAACGAGCTCGTCATATCGAAGGACGGCGGGAGCGGCAACCTCTATTACGCATTGTCCTGCGAATTCTACACCGCGGCACGGTCCGTAGCGCCGGAAGGAGAAGGCATCGCGGTGACCCGTGGGTACTACCGGCGAGTCACGAGCGGCGTGGTTCGGGCCGAGGGCCGTGGCGGCGATGGCGGCGCGGGCTCTGGGTTCGGAGAGAACACGGCGTATGTGTACGAGCCTGTGACCGGTCCGGTCAAGCCTGGCGAGGAGATATACGTTCGTATAAACATCAAGGCTGACAATCCCTACGCGTACGTGATGATCGAGGACCCGCTGCCCTCGGGCTTCGAGGCCCCGGACGATCCTATAGACGCTTATAGCTGGGATTTCTGGTACGGCAGGAAAGAAGTTCGCGACGAGAAAACGGTCTTCTTCAGCGGGTATCTGAAGGAAGGCGAAAGCGAGATCGTGTACCCCATTCGAGCCGAGCGGCCCGGAAGCTATCGGGTCATGCCGGCCAGGGTGTGGGGCATGTATTCCCCCGATGTGTTCGGCCAGTCGGGGAGCTCGAGCATCTCTTGCGCTGAGCCGGTTCTCGCGAGCTTTTCCACAACCCTCAAGGACCCGGAGAGGAACCGCAATCACAACGTCGCCCTGGCAGCAGCCGCCATTGATGGAGTGGTGGTCCAACCGGGCGAGGAGTTCTCGTTTGACCGGGTCGTGGGGCCCAGGCTCGCCGAGGCCGGATACAAACAAGCGCGGGTGATCTCCGGAGGCAAGAGCGTCCCCGGGATCGGGGGCGGGGTGTGCCAGGTATCGACGACCCTGTACAACGTGGCGCTCCTGGCTGGGCTCGACATCCTCGAACGGCATCCGCACTCGAGGCCCGTGGACTATGTTCCCCCGGGGCTGGACGCGACGGTGGCCGAGGGCCAGTTCGATCTGAGGTTTCGCAATGTGCTCGCAGTGCCCGTCACCTTGAGCGCTCGAGTCGATGGAAATAGACTGGTAATGGAAGCCCGCGCGCCTCTCGTCAGCTCACCCGACGTGCGGGTGACTACGGAACCGCTTGAGACCGAAAGGCCGAGGCTCGTTAGCGGCCCGGATGCAGGAGAGCCGGGCGCCGCGGGTGGCCTTGGGTCGCAAGGCCCCGCCTACGGAGGAGAGAATGGGATCCGCGTTGCCGTGTGGCGGAGTGTTGCCTCGGGCGGGGAGATCACAAGAGAGCTCGTGTCCGAGGATTATTACGGGCCGGTCCACGCGGTGGCCACGTCCTCGTGGTGAAGAGGGACGGACGCGAGCGCTCCGGTTGCCTCCTTCCCGCTGGACTACGAGAGCTTGGCTTCGCACGGAAGCTTGGCTTGAGCGACTCGGGCATTCCGGACATGGGAACGGCGCCGTGGGTGAACGTCCTTGGGGTAAGCCTGCGCGTAGCACCCCGCGATCGGTCCTTTGATTCAGCTGACAGTCCCCTTATTGGCTTCGTCCACCTTTCTGCGGCCGGGTTTGTTGCGACGCCGCGCGGACGCGTTGCCCCTCTTGCCTCGACAGGCTTGTTGGCCTCGCCCGTTCCGGCCGAGGCCAGGCTCGACCAACTTCGGGTTGATCGTGTATATTGGATATTGCGACTATGTGAGGGTTAGTTAGTTGCTGCCGCATCTCCAGTGGTTGCTGCGTTGGCGGTGTTGTAATTGTTGTACTTGGGGCGCCCCAAGCGTGGCGTGCTTCGCCAAAAACCGGCCCGTGAGGCCGGTGGCCGGATTCTGACGCCCCTTGTGGAATCACGAGCAACCTCTCCCCAAAAGTCGGGAGCGTTTTTGCACCATCACTTGGGGAAAACGGAGGAAAGAAGATGACGGAACTCGCTCAGGCTTTGCACCGGCCGGTTGAAGCAGTCGAGCTGGACCGGGAGATTCGTAAACTCGCCTGGCCGGCCATCGCTGAGATGGTGCTCCATACCTGTGTATGGACTGTGGATACTGCGATGGTGGGCCGTCTCGGCGCGGAAGCCTTAAGTGCGGTGGGCCTCGGGGGCAACGTTTACTGGACATGCACGTGGATTTTCGCGGCCACCGGCGTGGGTGTCCAGGCCATGGTGGCACGGGCAGTCGGGGCCGAGGACCCGGAAAAGGCCGGATTCTCCGCAGGCCAGGGCCTTCTCGCGGGGTTCGTGCTCGGAGCCTTGCTTGCCGTAAGCACCATTGTCGCCGCTCCCTGGGTCTACCGTCTTGCCGGTTTCGCGCAGGACGTGAGCGGACCTGGCAGCGACTACATGCGAATCGTGGGCGCGGGCGCGCTCTTCTTCATACCCTTGCAGGTCGGTTCCGCCATCCTGCGTGGGTCGGGCGACACGCGTACGCCGCTCTACATAACGATGGTGATGAACTCCTTGAACCTCGTCGGCGACTACGTGCTCATCTTCGGCGTGCTCGGCTTTCCCGCTCTGGGTGTGCAGGGCGCGGCCATCGCGACCCTTGCTGCCCACGTCATCGGCGGCATCCTCACCTTCAGGGCCGTTTTTCGCAAGAACGACGCAGTGCACCTTCGTGCGAGAGACGTTCTACGAATCGACGGGCCCACGCTGCGCAGCCTGATCAGGCTTGGCTTGCCCGCGGCGGCAGAGGAGGGGCTCATGAATGGCTCCCGTCTTGTGTCGTCCTTCATCATCGCCGGGCTGGGGACGGCGGCGTTCGCCGCAAACCAAGTTACGGTCGCGGCCGAGTCGCTCTCCTTCATGCCGGGGTACGGGTTTGCGGTTGCGGCGGGCATTCTCGTGGGCCACAACTTGGGTGCGGGCAAGGCCGGCCGAGCGGTGCAAGTCGGCTATCGGGCGTTGCGCCACTCGCTGGCGGTCATGGGCAGCGTCGCGGTGGCGTTCTTCCTGGCGCCACGTCTCATCATCGGAATGTTCACGAGCGATCCGGCGGTTGTCCAGGTGGCATCGGTGTGTCTTCGGATAGCCGCCTTCGAACAGGTGTTCATAGGGATGACCGATACCCTCTGCGGCTCCATCCGGGGCGCCGGTGACACGCGCACTGCGCTTGTCATAACCGCCGCGGGCACGTGGCTGGTCCGGATGCCCCTCGTGGTATTGGCTATCTACGTGTTCCGGCTCGGTCTCCCGGCCGTCTGGGTCATAACTTGCGTTGACTGGGCTGTGCGGTCTGCCCTCGCAGCCCGGTACTTCCGGACCGGCAGGTGGCAGACGGCGAGGGTGCATTGAATCCGCATTGGGCAGGGCACACTTCCAAGTTATCCACAAGGAGACCTACATGTTGTGTGGAATGCTATATCTACCTACTATATATCGATTCGCTGCCATCGATCGACCGGATGGGAGACCATCCGACACGCAGAGCGGAGCTCGCCTTGCCACGCGCCAGAGGTGCGCGTAGGGGTGAGGCGAGCGAGTCAAGCGGTGACTGCGGGATCCCGGGTTTCACAGGAGGGGTTGGCGTGAGTTTGTGTTTGTCCTTGCCGGAGCCGCGGCTGTCCAAAAACGCAATAGCCGTCCTTGAGAGCAGGTATCTCAGAAAGGACGAGACCGGGAGGGTCGTCGAGACTCCGAGGGAGATGTTCTGGCGCGTGGCGAGGAACATCGCGCTCGTGGACGCTCTCTACGATCCGCGGGTGTACAAGCGGCCTGGGGACGAACTCGCCGAGTTGCCCCCGGATGCCGCAGGTCTTGTGGCCGGCGACTTCGTCTCTGACCTGACGCAATGGGACTGGGCCGCGCTCAGACACGCGTTCGACGACATGGCCGCGCGCGGCCTCATCGCCGCGCCCTGGGATGAAATCGAGCGGGTGGTGGCTCAGTCTTCGCGGTCGCTCGCCGCGACCGCAGTGGCGTTCTACGAGCTCATGGTCGAGGGCAGGTTCATGCCCAACTCGCCCGCTCTCAGCAACGCCGGGCGGGAGCTTCAGCAGCTCTCGGCGTGCTTCGTGCTTCCCATCGACGACTCCATGGTGAGCATCTTCGATACTCTCAAGCATGCGGCGCTCATCCACCAGTCGGGCGGCGGCACGGGCTTTTCTTTCAGCAGGTTGCGCCCGAAGAACGACGTGGTCAGGACCACGGGCGGGGTCGCGTCCGGGCCGGTGTCGTTCATGAAGGTCTTCAACGCCGCCACCGAGGCCGTCAAGCAAGGGGGCGTGAGGCGGGGCGCCAACATGGGAATCCTCCGGGTTGACCACCCTGACATCCTGGAGTTTATCACGGTCAAGAACGACCCTGGCCAGGTCACGAACTTCAACATCTCAGTCGCGCTCACCAACAAGTTCATGGAGGCTCTGGAACACGACGGCGAATATGAGCTCATCAACCCGCGCAGCGGCGAGGTCACAGGGCGGCTCCGGGCACGGGAGGTCTTCGACCTCATCGTGGAGTGCGCGTGGCGCACGGGCGAACCAGGCATCATATTCATCGACCGCCTCAACGAGTTCAATCCCACCCCAAACGTAGGGGTGTACGAAGCAACTAACCCCTGCGGGGAACAGATGTTGCTCCCATACGAGGCGTGCAACCTGGGTTCTATCAACGTTGGAAAGTTCGTTGAGAAGGACGGCGCGACGCCTGGCGACGTAGGCTCGTCCATCGACTGGGAGGGGTTGCGCGACACGGTCCGCATGGCCATGCACTTCCTCGACAACATGATCGACGCGAGCCGCTATCCTCTGCCGGAGATCCAGGCCATGCACAAAGGCAACCGGAAGGTCGGTCTCGGGGTGATGGGGTGGGCGGATCTGCTGGCCAAGATGGGGGTGCCGTACGATTCTGACGAGGCGGTGGCCCTTGCTGAGAAGCTCATGCATTTCATACTGGAAGAAAGCCGCAAAGCCTCGGTCGACCTCGCGCGCCAACGGGGCGTGTTTCCGAACTGGAAGGGAAGCAAGCGCGAGGAGCAAGGCCTTCGAGTGCGAAACGCCACCACCACTACCATCGCGCCGACCGGAACCATCAGCATAATCGCGGGAGCGTCGTCAGGAATAGAGCCATTCTTCAGCCTCGCGTTCACAAGGCACGTCCTGGACCGCAAGGAGCTGGTCGAGGTAAACCCCGTGCTCGAAGCGCGCGCGAAGGAGCTCGGAATCCACGGGCCGGAGCTCATGGAGGAGATAGCTTGCCGCGGCACGCTCGCAGGCATCGCGGGCATCCCGGAGGACTTTCGGCGCGCGTTTGTGACGGCTCACGAGGTCGAACCCGAATGGCACGTCAGGATGCAGGCTGCGTTCCAGAGGTTCACGGACAACGCGGTCTCCAAGACCGTGAACTTTCCCCACGACGCCGCTCCCGAGGACGTGGAGAAGGTTTTCCGGCTCGCGTACGAGCTAGGCTGTAAGGGAGTGACGGTGTACCGCGACGGAAGCCGCGAGGAACAAGTGCTAACGGTCGGGGCAAAGAGAGGCGCGGTCGAAGCGCGCGCCGAGGCCAAGAGCGATGGCGGAGGTGGAGCCGAAATAGAGCGGCCGGGCGGCGCGCAAAAGGATCGGGGGGTGGCAGGCCAGCGGGTCAACGGCGTGTGGGGGAAGATCCGTCCGATAGAACGGCCCGACCGGCTCGAAGGGTTCACAGACGTGAAAGCGACGCCTCTCGGGAAGCTCTTTCTCACGCTCAACACGGTGAACCGTCACCCCATCGAGCTGTTCGCCCAAATAGGGAAGGCAGGAAGCGATGTGGCCGCGTTCACGGAGGCGATAGCGAGGCTCGTTTCCATCGCCCTGCGATCCGGGGTGGACCCACAGGAGGTCGCTGACCAGCTCGTAGGGATCGGGGGCTCGAGGAGCATAGGCTTCGGGCCCAACAGGGTCAGGTCGGTCCCGGACGCCATCGGGCGGTTTCTCGATGGCTACCTGCGCGAGCTGCGGGGCGAGGCGGGGGACCGGTGCGGCAGCGAAGGGTCGTCGGGCGAAACCGCCGCGTTTGCGGGCGACGATGCGGCCTCCGCCAAGCTCTTCAGTCTGTGCCCTTCGTGCGGCACGTGGAACCTTGTCCACATGGAAGGCTGCCTCAAGTGTATGGCGTGTGGATACAGCGAGTGCTGAGGCAAGTGCTGATTCCAGCGCGCGGCGCCCGGACGCGCCGCGACGCGCCACCCAGGGCTCTCATGGATTGGATTGCACGTGCTGACCGCACGCGTGCCAGAGAGCGGCATAGACCGCTTGCGGCGCGTTGGTTGGAGGCCTAAGTTGATCGCCATAAGTAATCGCCGGTTCCAGGGAGCACACGCGCCGTCCACGGTTGCCGGTGATTGCACGGGGGGTGTCAAAATCCGGCCGTCTGACCAGACGGGCCGGATTTTGGCGAAGCGCGCCCCGCTTGGGGTGCAGTCCCCGAGTGCAACACCGGCAACCCAAGCCCTCGGAAAACGAGAGGAAACTAATGACCTCGTACTCAGTCGTCGAGCCCCAAGCAATCGAAGACCGGATGGCCTCCCAGGATCGTCGCGAGTACCCTCGTGTTCGCGATCTCATCGGGCGGGACGGCGAAAACGTCCTGGGAAAGCACGACAAAGTCCGCAAGCTTGCCCGGGGATATCGATCCCCTGACTGCCTCTTCGCCTGATGCGTATGCGGCGCCCAGCGTATAGCCGCGGACCGCCTCTTCCACCGTGAGGCACTCCTCTGTGTGCCAGCCGGGAAGCAAGACCTCGTCGGCGCGCTTTCGCGTCACGGCGGCGAAGATCCCTTCGATGGGGTTGGGCGCTTCCACGGGCGCGTCCGAGCCGAACGCAAGGCGCACCCCGGCCTCGGCGAGGGACCTGTAGGCGTACGCGAGGGAGGTCCGCTTGCCCCAATGGAGGTCTGCCATGTACCTGTCGGAAGCAGCGTGGACCGGCTGGACCGAAGCGATGATGCCGAGGGCTGCGAACCTGAGCACGTCATCTGGGTGTATGAGCTGCGCATGCTCTATTCGATGCCTCAGCCTCCCACCGCGTACCATGCTGGCCGAGGCTGGGCTTGCGGCGCCGGCACCCCCGGCGGACGCCGTGACCGCTTGCGGGGCGGCGGCGGCCTCAAACGCGTCCAGGACCATCCTGTTCGCTCTATCGCCGATGGCGTGGACTGCGACGGCGATGCCCGCTCGGGATGCGCGCGAGATGACATCCGCAAGCTCCTCCGGGGACGCGGTAAGGATCCCCGTGTTATCAGGGTTGGTCAGGTAGGGCTCGAGCAGGGCCGCGCTCTGGGACCCTAGAGCGCCGTCGGCGAACACCTTCAGAGGCCCGACGCGCAGGTTCGCGTCGCCGAACCCGGTCTGCAGGCCAAGCTGGATGGCGTGATCGAGGTTGGAACGGGGGATCATCATGTACACTCGCAGCCCCAGCCCGCATTTAGATGCCATGGTCTGGAAGGTCCTGAAAGCGAGGCCGTCCTCGCAGTCGTGGATGCCGACCACGCCGAGCTCGTGCATGCGCGGTATGGCGGCCGCGACCGCTTCCTCGCACGCGGCCAGGCCGGGGGCGGGGATGACCCTCTCCACCAAGGCTTGAGCGTTTTCGCGCAGGAGGCCCGTGGGCTCGCCCGTGCGCGCGTCGCGTTCGATCCTGCCTCCCTCAGGGTCTGGGGTGTTTTCGCTCACCCCCGCCGCGGCCAGCGCGGCTGAGTTCACCCACGTGCTGTGGCCGTCCTTGCTCGTGAGCGCGACGGGGTGCGCGGGAGACGCCGCGTCGAGCTGGGCGCGTGTCGGTGCGCCTGCATTCCTCCAAATGCTCCTGTTCCATCCGTGGCCGAGGATCCATTCGCCCGGCCCCGCGTGGGCGGCCCTCTCCGCGACCATCCGGACGATGTCTCCAATGGATGTGACTCCATCAAGGTTCAGCCGGCGCGCCCCGAGGGCGTACCACACGAAGTGGATGTGGCAGTCGACGAATCCGGGAACGACCGCGAGACCGCGCAGGTCAACGATTCGGTAGCGCCCGCACAAAGCGGCCTCGGCTTCCTCCCGCGTTCCGACGGCCGTGATCCTGCCGCCGCATACGCCCATGGCTGACGCCCTGGGACATCGCGGATCCATCGTATAGATGCTCGCGTTATGATAAAGAACCTTGTCGTACACTTCGCTTTCAGTCCTCCCACGCCAGCTTCCCCGGCCTTCCAGGCGCGGCAGCAGCGCGCCGTCCGCCCGGCATTCGCGCTCTGCCAGGGGTGTGGAGGGTTGCGGATCGCCCGGCGCGTCGCGCTTTTCCTTGATGTCGAAGCGCTATGGAAACGCGTCTTCGTCGCGCCGGCGCCGTGCAGCCGCCACCCCGCCCTTGCGCCGCGCGGACGCGATGCGGCCGACACGACCGGGATTTGCTCGCCACTAGCTCCGCGAGAACCTGCGAGCAGCTTGGGCCCTCCCAAGAGGAGTATACGTGGAAGAACGCTGCCGTGCAATGGGCAGCCGGAGCGGCACGGCCGGGCGCAACGCGCGATGACACGTCATGTCTGCGGCTTTGCAAGAGGACGATTGTGGTCGTCCGGTTTTCCCGGTCTCCACGATCAGGGTCGCACAGATAATTGACCAAATCAATCATTGCTGATATCATGGATTTAGTGTCTGGGAGGTGTAGTCATGGAGGATATGGAATACGCCGCACAGATGCGGGAGCTTCTGAGGAAGCTAGTTCGGGGGATCGGGCTACTGGACCGGGAAGATGCTGAGTGCTGCGGGATCACTCTATCTGAGTGCCACGCGCTGGGTGAGATCGCGGGCGCGGAAGGGCTGACCGCTGGAGCGCTCGCTCAACGCCTGCGGGTGGATCCAAGCGCCGTGACGAGGATAACCGACGCCCTTGTCCGAGACGGGTTACTGAGGAGATCGGAAGACCCCGAGGACCGCAGGCAAGTGCGCCTCTACCTGACCTCCGACGGGAAAGCCCTGTGGGACCAGGTGGAGAGGACGATGACGGAAAGGGCAGGCGCTCTCACATCGCGGATACCTCAAGCTGAACGACAGGCGATACTCGCGGCGCTCGGGCGCCTGGTGGAAGTGTTAGGAGATGAAGGGTACCTGCCCACATCTAGGGCGAAAGGGGGATGCTGCTGTGAATGATGGCGAACTCGAGCGGGCGATCCTTTCCCGTTACGACGCCGCGGCGAAGAGGTTTGAAGAAGGCGCCACACCGAGTTGCGGATGCGGCGTGTCGGCCCATGGGTCTGGAGGATGCTGCACGCCAGGATCCCGAGTCGGAGGCTGCTGCGGCGAGGGCGGGACCGATCAGCATGGAGGATCGAGCGAGAAGCGGAAGAACGCGGTAGGTGATGAGACCCGGCTGGATGTGGGGGAAAGCGGCCTCGGCTGCGCGCGTCTCGAGTCGGTCGTCGCGCTCTACCCCGGGGAGGTGCTCCTGGACATCGGGAGCGGTCCGGGCCTCGAGACTATATCGCTCGCCCGGCGCGTGGGCCCGGCATGGGCTTTCGGCTTGGACCCGGTCCCCCGCATGGTCAAGGTGGCGTCCGAGAACGCGCGGAGGGCGGGCGTGAAGAACGTCTCATTCCTGAAAGGATCGGTGGAGGACATCCCCTTAGCCGACGAGAGCGTCGACGTGGTTGTGTCGAACTGCGTCATCAACTTGTCCACAGACAAGAAACAGGCAATGAGGGAGATCTTGCGCGTCCTTCGCCCGGGCGGCCGCGTCGCGGTCGCCGACATCGTCTGGCTGGGCACGCCGTCCTCGCGTGTCAGGGCGAGCGCTGAGGCATGGGCATCGTGCGTCGGCGGAGCGCTCGAGGCCGACGAGTACCCGAGACTCCTTGGGGAGGCCGGGTTTGTCGACGCAAGGCTGGAGATCTTGCATGCCATCGACATGGCGTCCACCTCAGCGTGCGGCGAGCCAGGCACGTCACGGCGCGCTGCTGGAAAGCTCCAGCCGACGGCGTGCGGTTGCGCCGAGGCCGACGAAGACGGCTCGCGAAAGGCCGGGAGCGGGCACGCGAACACGGCCGCGCCGTCCGACCTGGAGGAACGCCGGACCTCGTCGCCGGGGCAGCCCGCGCTCGCGAGCGCCCTTGTGACCGCGGGAAAGAGCGGCTCCCCTGATGGCACCGTGGAGATACGGAAAGCGGACAGGGCTGACCTGGACACTGTGATCCGCATCCTCCAAACCGCCGGGCTGCCCATAGCCGGGGTCGAGGAGCATTTCGATGAGTTCCTCGTCGCCCTCGCGCCGGACAGCACGATCGTCGGGGTGGCTGGCGTCGAGCGATACTCGTCTTCCGCTCTGCTGCGGTCTGTGGCCGTGCTGCCCCGCTGGCGCCGCTTGAATGTGGGGCGGCGCCTGGTGTCAGCGCAGCTCTCGAGGCTCGGGCGCGGAACTCATGTGTACCTGCTCACGACCACCGCGGAAGGGTACTTCCGTTCGCTTGGGTTCCAAAGGGTTTCGGAAAGCGAGGTCCTTCCGGAAGTGAGGCAGTCTCCTGAGTTCCAAGGGGCCTGCCCGAAATCTGCCGTGCTAATGAGGCTCGTTCTGCCTTAGGAGCAGTCCTGGTCGAGGCTCTAGCAGCGGCGCCGGCGCAAGGGACCTCGGCTTCCTCCCGTGTTCCGGCGGCGACGAGCCTGTCGCCCACCATGGCCAAGGCCGAGGCCCGGGAACGCCCAAGAGGCGGGCACGTGCGCGAGCATCAGCCTGCAATGGGTGGGCTCCACCGCACATATGCAGCGGGAACCATGGTCACACTAGAAAACACCGGATTCCTTTTAGCATGGCCGATCCTCGGTTGAGTGTGGGGGATGGGTGTGGAGGTAGGTCTTGTCGGCCTCGGGAAGATGGGTCTCAACCTCGTCGTCAACATGCTGTCCCACGGACACCGGGTGGTGGCGTTCAACCGGTCGGCTGAGAAGATTCGTCTGGCGGAAAAGCAGGGTGCGATAGGGGCGTACTCATTCGCCGAGCTTGCCGCGGAGCTCGCGCGGCCGCGAATCGTGTGGTTGATGGTTCCGGCAGGCCGACCCGTGGACGAGGTGCTCGACGGTCTCGTGCCCCACATGTCTCAGGGTGACGTAGTCATCGACGGCGGCAATTCTCACTACCAGGACACTCTCAGGCGTCACGCCGCTTTGAACCAGAAAGGCATAGCCCTCGTCGATGTCGGGACGAGCGGAGGAGTGGAAGGAGCCCGAAACGGGGTGTGCGCCATGGTTGGTGCCGAACCCGAGGTGTTCGAGCTCATCGAGCCGCTACTCCGGGACATCTGCGTGAAACACGGATACCTTCGCACGGGCCCGGTGGGGAGCGGTCACTTTGCCAAGATGGTTCATAACGGCATCGAGTACGGCATGCTCCAGGCGATCGGCGAGGGCTTCGAGCTCCTCGAGCGGGCGCCGGCGCCGTTCCATTTCGACCTCTCGGCGATGGCGCGCCTTTGGAACCACGGGTCCGTCATCAGGGGATGGCTCATGTCCCTTGCGGAGCAAGCCTTTCGCAAGGACCCTGCGCTCGAAGGGATCCGGGGGATCGTGCACTCGTCAGGCGAAGGGCTATGGGCCGTGGAGGCTGCGCTTGAGCTAGGCGTGCCCGTTCCGGTCATGGTCATCTCGCTCTTGGCCCGATACAGGTCGGAGCAGGAGGACAGCTTCGCCGGCAAGGTCGTGGCCGCGCTGCGTCGCGAGTTCGGCGGGCATCCCCCTGAGCCCGCTGGCGTGCGGCGAGCGACAGGCGCAAGCGAGGGCGGCGCGGCATCCGGCGAATAGCTGGAGCTGCGCGTTTCCTGAGGTCGGTCGCGGGCACGATGGGAGCGTGACAAACCCTGCCCACCGGCAGAGGGCGCTCAGGGAGGACACGGGAGCGTCTGTGTGGTCGAATCGAGACATTTCATGCGCCCTTGTGATCTTCGGCGCTACTGGAGACCTGTCGCGGCGCAAGCTTTTCCCTGCCCTCTACAGCTTGTTCTCGGACGGGCTACTGCCGCGGCATTTCGCCGTGGTCGCTGTGGGACGCCGAGCCCTGAGCCAAGCGGATTTCGAGGGCATCCTGCGGCAGTCCGTTCGGGAGCGCGAAAACCCCGACGCCGCCGCGTGGGAACGCTTCGCCGGGCTTTTCCGTTACCATCGGGCTGTGCTGGAGGATCCCGAAGCGGGATATCGCGAGCTTAGGGAGCTCCTGGAAGGCCTGTGCGCGGGGGGCCAAGGCTCAGCACAAGTGAGGGGGTGTCTGGTTTTCTACCTGGCCGTTCCCGCCAGCCTTTTCTATCCCATAGTCCAGGGACTGCGCCGACAGAACCTCCATGTGGAAGGCGACGGGAATGGTCCCAGGCGCGTCGTGTTCGAAAAGCCCTTCGGGCACGACCTCGCCTCCGCCCGCGAGCTCAACCACAAAGTGCGTCAAGTGTTCAGCGAGGACCAGATATTCCGGATCGATCACTATCTCGGCAAAGAGATGATCCAGAACATCGCCGTGATCCGGTTCGCCAACGCGTTCCTTGAGCCCGTGTGGAATGTCCGGTACATCGACCACGTCCAGATCACGTCCGTTGAGACCGACGGCGTGGGAGACCGCGGGGACTACTACGACGACGCCGGGGCCCTGCGCGACATGGTCCAGAACCACATGTGCCAGCTCCTGACGTTGATCGCGATGGAGCCGCCGAGCAGCCTCGAAGCGGACCGCGTGCGCGGCGAGAAAGTCAAGGTCCTACAGTCGCTACGCAGGCTGTCTCCCGCGGATGTGGGACGATGCGTGGTGCGGGGGCAATACGGCCCAGGGATCGTGGATGGGGAAGAAGTCCCCGGGTACCGAAGCGAGCCCGAGGTGGACCCGGGCTCGAATACAGAGACGTTCGTGGCCATGAAGGTCCATATAGACAATCTCAGGTGGGCCGGGGTCCCGTTCTACATACGCACGGGGAAGCGTCTCCCCGTACGGTCCACCGATGTCATCGTTCAATTCAAGGTGCTTCCCGAGGTGCTTTACTTCAAAGAATACCAGGGCCTTCAACCGAACGTCCTCGCCATCAAGGTGCAGCCCGAGGAAGGCGTGTTTCTGCAGTTCAACGCGAAACGGCCGGGCCGGGGGAACTTCATCGTCCCCGTGCGCATGGACTTCTGCCAGAACTGCGCTGTCGGGTTCAATTCGCCCGAGGCGTATGAGAGGCTCCTCCTCGAAGCGATACGCGGCGAGAGAACGCTCTTTACCGGCTGGGATGAGGTCGAGGAGGCATGGAGGTTTCTCCAGCCCGTCCTCGATGAATGGCAGGGCGGCCGGGATGATCCGGGCTTTCCCAACTATGCAGCGGGCGAGTGGGGTCCGGCAGAGGCCGAAGAGCTGCTCGGACGGGACGGCAGAGCCTGGTACGACGGGAGAACGCGGTGCGACCTGTGGCGGCGCGCCCAAGCCAGGGCCACGCCGTCCCTCTCTTGAACTCGGATACCGCGAGATGTCGTGATGTCGTGCCTTGAGGGAGTGAGGGGGTGGAGAGGCGCATGACGGATGAACCTCTCGCGCGCCGCGGGCTGCGGGTGTGCGACGTATCCATGGACGTGCGTCCCGGGATGCCTGTCTACAAGGACCAGGAGCGGCGTCAGCCTGTCTTCGAAACGGTTTCCACTTACGCGGACGGGGCGCTGGAAACCCGGCTCCACTTGGATTCCCACACCGGTACCCATCTCGATGCTCCTTCGCACATGATCCCGGGTGGCCGCCACGTCCACGAGCTTCCTCCCGAAGCCCTCGTGGGCGAGTGCCGGGTGCTCGCGTTGGATCACGTGGAGGAGAGGATCACACAGGCCGACCTCAGGGAGCAGGGGGTGAGGGCAGGCGAGTTTGTGCTTCTCAAGACGAGGAACTCGCGAGCGGCGGCATTCGACCCGGGATTCGTGTACCTCGGGCGGGATGGCGCCGAGTTCCTTGCGGGCCTGCCCGCACGGGGAGTGGGAATCGATGCCCTGGGCATCGAGCGGGACCAACCTGGGCACCCGAGCCACATCGCGCTCTTCAGGGCGGGAGTGCTGGTCCTCGAGGGCTTGCGCCTGGCAGGCGTCGCACCCGGACGGTACCTCCTCGTCATTGCCCCCATCAAGCTTGTCGGAACGGACGCCGCGCCCGCCAGAGTGTACCTTCTCGAGGGGCTTTGAGGTTTTGACACCCCTCGTGCAATCACAAGCAACCTAGGACCTCGGAAAACGAGGGAAAACGAGGGAAGACTGGTGACTTCATGCTTAAAGAAAGGAGAAAGAGGCGACGAAGAGAACAAGTACGGGACAACCTAAGCGGCGCGAGAGGGGTGGTCCCGTGGAGCAGTTTGATCGGATTGACCACGAACTGTACATGCGCGCGGCCCTGGAGGAGGCCAGGCAAGCTTTTCACCGTGGGGATAGGCCCATCGGCGCGGTGATCGTGCATGACGGCCGGATAATCGGCACCGGTTCCAACAAGTTCTCAACTACCCGGAGCCACATCGCCCATGCGGAGCTGGACGCGCTGCTAAACTGCGCCTCATACCTATACGACCACGGGCATGAGTGCATCATGTACTCAACGGCAGAGCCTTGCATGATGTGTCTCGGCGCAATCGTGATGGCAAACATCCGGAACGTCGTTTTCGGCATGCACGACAATCACCTGAGAGCACGCGACTTCATAGCCATGAGTCCATATGTGAGGAGACGCATCCACAACTACCTCGGGGGCGTTCTGGAGAACGAGTGCATCGCGCTGTATAGGCGCTATTCGGAGCAGGAAGCAGACCTCATGGTCACGGGGATGTCGCGGTCGTAGACCCCTTGTGCAATCACCGGCAACCCAAGACCTCGGAGAACGAGAGAAGACTAATGACCTCATACTTAGGCCTCGCCAGCGATCACGTGCGTCCTTTCGGCTGCAAACGAGATGAAGGCCTCGCCCGACGTCATGCAAGCCCTGGGAGGCCCCAGGCGCAGGGGCTGCATCCATCCCTTCCATGGCCTCAAGAGCGTTGGCGCAGACATTCAGAAATGCCTGCCTGATTCTGTCCTCGTCCACAAAGCACCCAGGAATGTCTGCTAGCCTGAGCGACACGCGGATCCCGTCGGCCTCGGCACGATGGCCCACCAGGCTCGCGATATCCGAAAGGATCCTTCCGATGTCGGTGAACTTCGGCATGGTGGATTGCGGCTGCGCGAAATCGAGAAGCTGTTGAACGAGCAGGTTGAGACGGTCGGACTCCTTTGCGTGGTGGCGTCGGAACAGGAGGCTACGGCTCCGTGCGATACCAATTCGATGTCGGGCGTGTGGTCCCTGCTCGGAAGTTGTTTCTTACATTCCCTGTCGTCCTGCGCCGCGGGGGAAACGCATGCCCCTGCGGAAACGGCCGGGGAATTCCATGTGCGGCGGGCCGGGCTTGCGCGGTCGACTGCTGTACCGTAGGATTGTGATGTGACGGGGACCGCCGCCGCACGCGCGGGAGGGAGCAGCGCGTGAAGCGCGGCGTGCCGAGAAGGAGCGGGGGAGGAGTGGAAGCCCGTTGGTGGTTATCCAGGCAAAGGGAGTATCCAAGTCGTACGGCGTAAGCACGGTTATCGCGGGGGTGTCGTTCCGCATCAACGCTGGGGAGAAGATCGGGCTCGTCGGGCGGAATGGAGCGGGCAAGACCACTCTTCTTCGATTGCTCGCGGGCATCGAGGTGCCTGATTCCGGCGAGATCGTCGTTTCGGAAGGCGTCCGGATGGGCGTCGTTGAGCAGGACCCGGTGTTCGATTCAAGCGCGCCGCTCATCGAATGGGTGTACACGGGTCTCCAAGAACTGCTCGACTTGGAGAGGGAAATAGCCTGGCTGTCGCACGAGATGAGTGCACCCGGGGTAGCCGACTCCCCCGACAGGTTGAAGAGGGTCATGCGGGATTTCGCCGCCCTCACCGAGGAATTCGAAAGGCGGGACGGGTACTCGATGGACAGCAGGGTTGCTGGCGTGTTGGCGGGCCTGGGCTTTTCCCCCGAAGACCGCGCGCGTCCCGTCGGCAGCTTCAGCGGGGGCGAAAGGACGAGAGCCGCGCTTGCCAGAGCCCTCCTTGCCCGACCTGATGTGTTGCTGCTGGACGAGCCAACGAATCATTTGGACATTCCGGCCAGAGTCTGGCTGGAGGATTTCCTCGCGGATTACGACGGAACGGTCATCGTGATCTCCCACGACAGGCAGTTCCTTGATTGCGTCGCCTCGAGGATCCTGGAGATCGAGGACCACAAGGTGGTCGAGTTCGCGGGAAACTACTCGCGTTACGTTGAGGAGAAACGGAGGCGGCTTGCGCAGCAGGAGACAGCGTATGAACTCCAGCAGAGAGAGATCGCGAGGCTGGAGGATGTCCTCAGGCGGTACACCGCGCTTTCTGCGAGGAACAACAAGTTCGCGAGGCGCGCCGAAGATATACGCAAGAAGCTTGCTCGCGTCGAGCGGCTCGAGAAACCGAACTTGCACCGAAAGAGCATGGGTTTTCTGCTGTCGACCGCGGGGCATAGCGGCGATCAGGTGCTGAAAGCAAAGGACCTTTCGATGAGATTCGGCGACAAGGTCCTTTTTCAGGACGCGCACATGGTGGTGAGGCGGGGAGAGCATGTGGGGATCGTCGGCCGGAACGGAGCCGGGAAGTCCACGCTATTGCATATCATCACCGGGCGCAAGGAACCTTCAGGAGGATCGGTGCGCCTGGGAGCGGGCGTCGTCGTCGGGTACTACGACCAACAACACGCGGATCTCGCGCCTGACAGAACCGTTCTCGAAGAGATCCTCGGGTCGACCGGTATGAACCCGCAGGAGGCCCGAAACCTGCTCGGGCGCTTTCTTTTCAGGGGGGACGACGTGTTCAAGCGCGTTCGTGACCTGTCCGGGGGTGAGCGAAGCAGGGTTGAGCTCGCGAGGATCATGGCGTCAGGATGTAACCTGCTTGTCATGGACGAGCCTACCAACCATCTGGATATCGACTCTATAGAGGTGCTCGAGGACGCGCTCTCGGCATACGATGGGACGCTTCTAGTCGTGTCCCACGACAGGTACTTCCTCGAGCGGGTCGCGGATAGGATCATCGAGGTCGAGAACGGACGGATTGTGGACTACCCCGGGGGCTATGCGTATTATGTGGAGAAGAAGCTCGCCGGCGAGGCGGGCGGCAACGGCGTGCCCGCGTCTGCGAACGAGGAAGGCGGCACGGGCGTTATTCCCGCTGGGCGGCGGCCGGGCAAAGCCTCGCGGCCGGCGAGAGCTGGTGAGGAGCGGGCCCGCGAGGAGAGTGGCTGCTCGGGCACGGACGTTCTGGAGAGGGAGATCATTGAGCTTGAGGCCACCATCAAGCAGCTCAATGCCGAGCTTGCCGACCTCGAGATCTACCTGTACCCTGACCGCATGGCCGAGAAGGCGAAGTGCCTTGCGGAGGCCGAGAGGCGGCTCGACGAGTGCTACAGGAAATGGGAGGCCTTGACGGGGGAGACCGTGTAAGCCGGGCATGGCTAAGCGCTAAGTGGTGAGGCACGGGAGCGTTTCCGTCCCTTCAGATCTCACCCCATCCGGATGCCACGACAAGCCGCACGTAAGGCCCCGGCGGCGGCCAGCAGGCCTCCTCGGAGAAGGGAGTGCGTAGGGTCCCCGTCCCGCCGAGCGCCGCTCGGTAGCCGAGGACGAGCTTTGCACCGGGCGTAAGGTCGTACGTTGCCCGCGCGTCCGCCTGAATAAGATACGACCCTTCTGGGCTCAGGCGCGTCCACGACCCGCCCGCCCCCAAGGACAGCCTCGATGCCACGCACCGCTCGGCCCAGATGGATATGGACTGAGTCAGCACTCGGGCCGGTACTGGGGGGCAGGAATCCTCCACATCTTTCACGGATAGGAGCGCAGACGCGGTCGTGCCGCCGCCGAGCGCGACGGAGATGGCAAGGCCTGCGGCGACCTTCTTGGTTTCGCCTCCCTCGTCAAACCGCTGTCTCTCGCCGTCCAGCCTGAACGCGGCGATCGACCTGAGGCGGTTCGGAAAGACTATGTGGGCGCGCAACGAGAGGGCTTCGCGACGAGGTTCAAGGGAGGCCTGGATGCTGGCCTGCCACGACCCTTGCACTCCCGTGTTTCCACCGAGCAGGAGGGACCCATCAAACGCGCCGCTCGCCGGCTCGTAACGGGCGGCGAGGGTAAGGGGAGCCTTGCCGACAGGCGACCACCACAGTCCAAGCACGGTTTTCCCGGGATTCTCGTATTGGCTGTGCTGGACTGCCTGTCCAAAGCTCAGGCAATGGGACAAGGACAGGGTGAGCCCTCCATCGAGCGGCAGCGAGCACGCGATCTCGGCGGCAGGCTGCGGTGAGCTCGTCAGGGCGAATCGAGCCGCGACCCCCTCTGGGCCGGTGTAAGCAACGCTTACCAACGGTGTGAGCGCCACGAGCCCGCTTCCTCCAGTGACGTCCGCGCTCGTCGTGAGCGTCAGGGAGTCCGTGAGGCGCGCGTCCCAGGTTCCCGAAATCCTGGGAACGCCGCGCCCTGCGTCGTAGCCGGCCGCGAGCCTCACCCCCGACATCGGCGCGACCTCCATCCCAACGCTGAGCCCGGGTAGGCCGCCTGCACCCTGAGAGTCCGCTGACAGCGCCGCGATCAGCCTTGCGTTACGGCCGAGCGGCGCCGCGAGGCTGGCCTGGGCGGAGAGAGCCCCTCCCGTGTCCCACGTGTCGGGGTCGTTCGGTGTCCCCCGCGGCACATAGGTCACGTGCCTTTCACCGTTCAGGTTCAGCTCGAGCCCGGCCTGCGTCTTTGCCTCGACCGAGCCGCTTGCTTCCCATGAGCTGTACCCTGGCCCCATCTCGATCTTGAGGCCTGCGGTTCCATGGGCCGTCAGGGGCGACCGGGACGGCGAGGCGGGTCCTCCCGCTTGGGCCCGACGCGAGGAGACCTGCTCAAGCGGAATGTCCAGCCATGCTGTCTCCCCGGCGGCTACGCTGACAAGTGTCAAGGCAGACCTTGGCTTCCAGCCAGCTGGCAGAGTCTCTTCGGCTATCCGCACGACATGATCGCCCGGGCTCAAACCGTCCGCGACGAACCGCCCGCCAGCGTCGGACCTACCGATTTCCAGGCCGTCTATGGTCACCAGCACCGCCTGCGCGGGCCGTTCGCCTTCATCCATGTCGCCGTCGCCATTAACGTCCATGAACAGCTTCCCGACGACGGCTCCGTCGTTCAGGCCTGGTCCGCCTTTCATGACAAGTGCCGCGTCCGCCTCTTGCGATCGCACGATGAACTTTCCGTACGTGGCGGAGGCGCACGCGCGGATCTCGCCGCGTTCCCCGGGGCGCGCCCCGGGACCCAAGGCAGCTTTGAACGAGAGTCGCACGGAGGAGCCTCGTTCGAGGGTTCCGACGTCCCACAGGACTCGAGTGTCAGTGAGGACCATGCTTACGGGACGGGTTGAATCGCTTTCGAAACCGCCGGCGCCCGCCAGCGGGCGAAGCCACCGAGGGAAGTCGAAGACGACCTGTGCTTTCTCGAGGTCGAGCTGGCTTACGTTCCGCAGTGAGGCGCCGATGGTGACGATGTCGCCGACGGCCGCCGAGGCCGGATGAGCCCACGTCGAAAGCTCGAGGAGACGAGCGGGCTCGTGGACGATGACGCTGTCATCTTGCGCCACTACACCCCGCGCGCTTCGCTGAACGTTGATGAACCCTCCCGCTACGGTGTACGTAGAGCTGCCAATGGAGTACGAGTATACACCGTTCGGGACCGGGCCGCCGGTCATGTCGCGCCCGTCCCACGTCTCCGTGTACCACCCATCGGGGGGCTTTGGGAAAGACCTGGCATACACCACGCGGCCTAGGGAATTGATGATTTGCACGATGACGTACGGGTACCCGAGTTGGGAGTAATAGTACTTTATTGACACGGCTTTATGGATAGCGGGATCGAAAGGGTTGGGGTCTACGTAGGACGCCGCGAGAGTGCCAAAGCTCGTGGTGTACACAAGGTCGGCCCTGTACTCCGCTCCATTCGCGGGCACCGGCGCCTCGTACCCGACGCCGAGGCGATAATCCACGGCCACGATGCCGCCGGCTACCGGGCCGTCCGACACGAGCGTCACAGGCAAGGTGGAGCAACGTTGGAACGGCGCCGGCTGCCCATTCAGACGGCCGGCAATCTCGAGGTTCCCTATGGGAAAGGTCGGTCCGCCTTCGCCGGCCGAGAAGTCTCCGGTCGCGTTCACCGTTAGGTTCCATGGCCCAAACCTCTGCGTCTTCACAGCGATGTAGACCGCTTCGGTGAGCGTGCGAGGCGGGGACGAAGGGCTCACTTGCCCGAAGTCCACGCCGCCGCTTTCCTGAACCGCTATCTCAACTGCGGGCTGAACGGCCCCACCGAACGCCGGAGATGGGGGCAGCGTTGACGCGAGCCACATCATCGAACATACCAGCGCCGCCCGCCTGAAAGCCCTTGTCATGTGACGTGTCACCTCTCGCCCCCAAGGCTGATGCTGCCGCCCACCACGAAGGGCGTGGACAGCGACGTGCTCTCACCACGCCATTGCAAGGTAGCCTTGGCGGTGTAATAGCCGGGTGAGAGCACGTCCGGCCAAGTGAGCCGGATCACTGTGAGACCTCCCGGAACGGGTTTCCCGTCATGCTGGATGGCCATCACCCCGACTCGCCTCATCTGATAGTCCCGGATCTCGACGTACCCGAGGGGCTCCATGAGCGAGCCGTCGAGGTTCTCCAAAGCCACCTCGAGTGGAAGCCCACGCCCTTCGCTGATGGCCGGCACGGTGAGCCGCGCTATTCTCGGAGCCTTCCCGTGTTCGCTCCTGTCGGAAGGCGCGAGTCCCGGCTGGAGATCGATGGTCGTAGAGGCTACGCTCGCGCCCTCACCCGCCTTGAACGCTATCAGAGCGGAGCCCGCCGGTCGCCCAGCCGCCGCAAGTCGAACCTCGGCGACGTAGGTGCCGTTCCGGAGGCGCGTAGCGTCGACCAGGCCGGATAGGGCGCGGGCACACCCGGGAAGACATATTGCCGAGGAGAGCGCGCCCTGCGCGGTCAACCTGCCTTCGCGGTCTCTTATGAGAACGCTTCCGGAGAGGCTGGCGTGGACGTTGCCCGAGTTGTGGCAGGTCGCAGTGACCATCAGACTCTTTCCGTCGCCCGCTCCCGCCACGGCCAAGGAAGTGAGCGCAGGCTCGGGCCCCAGGCGCACCGACGCGTTGTGGGGTGTTGATGTGAGAAGCATCAGCACGGCCACCTGTGACGTTGTTCCGATATCGCTTTGCGACGGTCCTTCAGGGACGCTGGCCTGAAACAGGACTACGGGGTACGCGCCCCCCAAAAAGCCGCTCTTGACCCGGACTCTTGCGTAAACGGGCATCGACTCCCCAGGCGCGAGCCTGAACTCGGCTGGGTCAAGCACGACCTCGACGGCCTCAGTGGCCGGGTCCGCGATCGCTCGGCACGTCGGCACGCCCGCCCGATCGTGCCCGCCTATGCCATAGGACGCTCTCACATGCACTGAGGAGGTTCCCCGGTTCGTTACGAGCACCGGCCCGAGCGTGTCGCCGTCCTTCACAGTTGCGGTAATACTGGCCGGGCTGACCCGGATCGCAAGTCCCCCGGCGGCGTGCACACTGCATGGAAGATGACACGCCGCGAACGCGCAGAGGAAAGCGCTGAGGACCGATGCACAAAGAAATGGGGCGCTCACACGCGATTTATCCACGACTATCACCTCGTTGCATTGCCTTGCTGGTCGTCTGTGCTCAGAGGCCGTTCCTTCTGCAAGTTCAATAGACCTGAGTGGCCACGTAGGTCACTTCGATCCTGTGCGCGTGAGCCGGGTCCGGCAACGTTTCGTCGTCGTAGCTTGCAGCCTGCCTGAAGATGACAGAGACAGTGGTGCCTGCGGAGCCAGTGGGCGGCATCCCCGCCGCCACGACCGCTTCGTTCCCCGAGATCGGGGCGAAATCAGGTGCGTCCTGGCGTTTCCACTCGAGCGGCCCCGACATCGTCCTGGGGGCGGGCGCGGCGTAGGCTGTGCCCGTCCACTGCCTCATGCGCCCGTCCTGGGCATCCGAACGGATTTTGAGGGCCCACGGCGCGTTCGAGCGAACGGTCACGGTCTGAGGAGCGGACAGCGCGGGGGGAGCGCCAACGTTGAGGTTGCCCAGGCTCACCGCGCCCGGGAACGATGCCTCGAGCGCGGCCACGACCCTGCACGTAACGGGGACCGTCGCCTGGTTCGACGTGCTGGCGTTCGTCGAGCTGTTCAGCCCGGCGAAACTGATCGCTGCCGCCGCCACCGACGCCAGGGTGGCATTGGACACTCGTCGAAGACAGGACCTCATGATACCACCGGCCTTTCTCTTGGTCTCTTTCTCGCTCGGCGACACAGCCGGCGAGACAGTTGACTCGATGATGCGAGGGATGGTTCGCGCGCGGCGCCGCTGTATCCTTCCAGCTTATGGGTGATCAAAAGGGGTGATCCAACGAGACCGCGGCCAACCGCGCGTGTGCGGTGTGCAGGACTTCCAGCCTTGGCGTAGAAACGATTCGGCGGTAGGCAGGGAGGGGATTTCAGGGAGGGGATTTCATGGAATTGGACGCACGCGTCGTGGAGCTCCCTCTGGTGGTGCCCTTCACCATTGCCAGAGGGACCCAGACTGTTGCACGAAACGTGGTGGTGGAGCTCCGTTACAGGGGCGTGACAGGCGTGGGGGCCGCTGCACCGTCCGCGTTTTACGGGGAGTCCGCCGAGCATGTGGTGGCTACAGTAGCGCGCCTGGCGGAATGCCTCGGCGAAGACCCCTTCGCGATAGAGCAGGTGTTCGACGCGATGAACCGTTCCATTCGATTCAACGGGGCAGCCAAGGCTGCTATCGACATGGCTATGTGGGACCTCGCGGGCAAGCTTTGCGGTCTCCCGGTATACAAGATGCTTGGGCTTTCCGGACTCCCGCTGCCGAAGACGTCCTTCACCATTGGCATAGACCAGCCCTCGGTTATGGCGGACCGTGCCGCTGAGGCGGCGCGCAAGTTCTCCGTGCTCAAGGTCAAGCTGGGCAGCGCTGACGACCTGGAGGCCATGAAAGCAGTGAGGCGCTCAACGAGCGCCACGATCAGGGTGGATGCCAACGCGGCATGGAGCGCCAAGCAGGCCGCGGCGCTTGCGGCGGAGATCGCGCCGCTCGAGGTGGAGCTATTGGAGCAACCCGTGCCTCCTTGGGACGTGGAAGGCCTAAGATTCGTGAGGGAGCGGTCGCGAATGCCCGTGATAGCGGATGAGGCCGCGGTCACCTGGGAAGACGTGCCACGCCTCGCCGGGGTGGCGGACGGGATCAACGTCAAACTGATGAAGTGCGGTGGCATAACAGGCGCCCTCCGGATGATAAGAGCCGCGCGGGCGCTCGGTCTCAAAGTCATGCTCGGTTGCATGGTGGAGACATCGATCAGCATCACAGCTGCGGCGCACATAGCCGGTCTCGTTGATTGGGCCGACCTGGACGGGAACCTGCTGTTGTCTCGGGATCCCTGGGCGGGCGTCGTGGTGAAGGACGAAGGCGCTCTCGTGTTGCCTGAGGCGCCGGGCCTCGGCGTCACCCCCGCGGACTGACCCGCGCGTATGACGCGGGAGGCGATGGGGGCAAAGCGCGGTTAACGAAAGGTATCGGTCATGCCCAGCCCGCATAGGGATAGTGCGGGGTGGGTTTACGACGCCGATCGCCCCAAGCGAGTGGCAAGCGGTGTTTGTGCCGAGGAGGACGTTGACTTATTGGGTTGCGGGGTTGGTCGCGGTTCTCGCGGGCGCCGCGTCGCTTTGCGGCGCGTACATCCTCCCGGCCACGGCGCGGCTCTACACGCGGACGCGCGGCTACCCAGAGGTTGTGTACGCGCCGTACTACACAGAAGGCCCGCGCGTAACGGCGGCGTCGGCCGTCCTCATCGAGAGCGTCACGGGCATGGTCCTTTACGGCAAGAACGAGAACGTGCGCATGCACCCTGCGAGCACTACCAAGATCATGACGGCGATACTCGCCATCGAGCTCGGGGACATGGATTCAGAGGTGGTGGTGAGCGCCAACGCGGCGGGGGTGCCCGGGTCGTCGCTGTGGCTCCGCAAAGGGCAGAGGCTTAGGCTCGATGACCTGGTCCGGGGGACTATGCTCAGGTCAGGCAACGATGGTTGCGTCGCCATCGCCGAGCATATCGCGGGGTCGGTCCCCAACTTCGTGCGGATGATGAACATCAAGGCTCAAAGGATCGGCGCCCTGCACACGAGATTCTCGAATCCGCACGGCCTGACCGAGCCGAATCACTACTCTACCGCGCTCGACCTCGCGCTCATGGCGCGTTACGGCCTGCAGTACCCGCTGTTCGCGGACATCGTGAGCACGCGCGAGGCCGACATCGAGCTTACGCAGGGCGAACAAGTGGAGCGGCGGCGGCTCGCGAACACGAACGCGCTGTTATGGTCCTTCGAGGGCGCGGACGGGGTGAAAACAGGCACTACCGCGGCCGCGGGGTACTGCCTGGTCGCGTCAGCCACAAGGAGCGGCGTGCAGTTTATCTCGGTGGTCTTGGACTCGGCGGCGAGGTGGGGCGACTCGGCGAAGCTGCTGGACTACGGGTTCAGCCAGCACACGCTCATGACCTTCGCTTCTCGCGGGCAGGTAGTCACGCGGACCCACGTCGAATCCGGCATGAGCGGTGAGGTGGCTCTCGCTGCCGCGGATGACCTTCGCGTCGTCGTCCGCAAGGATTTGGCCCATCTTATCGAGGAGAGAATACTCATCGACGAGGTTCCCCGGGCGCCCGTCAGGCGGGGCGAAGCTCTCGGGAGGCTCGTGGTTTTGTTTGACAAGGACGAGATGGCGTCGGTGGACCTCGTGGCGGCGTCCGACGTGGCCAGAAGGTCTTTCCCCCGGGTGTTCCTCGAGAACTTGAAAGACATCGTCCGCAGGGCGGGGGGCAGGCCCCCGTCGAGGCAATAGTGAAAGGCTGCAGCGGTGAAGGAGTGATACGACATTGCCAAACGGAGCAACCTTGAGTCCTGAGGTCGTCGTGATAGGGGCGGGCCCGGCGGGCCTTGCGGCGGCGCTCTACGCCGGCCGCGCGAGGCTTTCCACGGTCGTGCTCGAGCGTGGCGCTGCGGGTGGACAAGCCTCCACCACACATCTCATCGAGAACTATCCCGGGTTCCCGGACGGGGTCACCGGACCCGACCTCATGCAGAGGATGCAACAGCAGGCGTTGAGGTTCGGCGCGGAGTTCCGCTACAGCGAGGTCCAAAGCCTCGCCACAGCCGAGGACGGGCGGGGTTTTCTCGTCAGAACCAGCGATGGAGACCTGCGCGCCTCCGCGGTCATTGTCGCCACCGGCACGGAGCCTGTGAAACTCGGCGTGCCGGGCGAGGACAGGTTACGCGGGGCTGGCGTGTCATACTGCGCCACCTGCGACGGCGCGTTCTTCCGGAACAAACGGGTGCTCGTGGTCGGCGGAGGCGACTCGGCGATAGTCGAGGCGCTCTTTCTTACGAGGTTCGCGTCGCGCGTCACCGTGGTTCACAGGCGCGACGAGCTCCGGGCGACGAAGGTCGTGCAGGAGGACGCCTTCAAGAATCCCAAGATCGACTTCGCGTGGAATTCCGTGGTACAGGAGGTCTTGGGGTCGGATAAGGTCGATGGGGTCATCCTGAAAGATACCAAAACAGACGAGAGGCGGCGGATGGATGCCGACGGGGTTTTCGTGGCCATCGGAAGCCGGCCCGACACGGCGTTTGTAGCCGGGCTCGCGGACCTCGACCCCCAAGGATACGTGAAAACGGATGACCGCATGCGGACACGAACGGCCGGGCTTTTTGCGGCCGGCGACGTCCGCGCAAAGGCGGTGCGGCAGGTTGTCACCGCGGTGGCCGACGGGGCGGTGGCCGCAGTGGAGGCAGAGAGGTACATATCGGGGCACTGAGTGGGGGGCTAAGGTGCTCCCGACTTTTGGGAGAGGTCGCCAATGACTGCACGAGGGGCGCCAAAAGCCGGCCGCCGGCCTCATGGATCGGATTTTGGCGAAGCGCCCCGCTCGGGGCGCCGTCCCCGAGTGCAACACTGGCAACCCGGCAACCG
>JBLNCC010000118.1:0-13094 GCA_050260395.1 Betaproteobacteria bacterium | reverse complement strand
AATATGTTCGTCAGCGGCGCGTACTTATACTGCTCGGGGTCCACGACGGTATACGAATCGTCAGCATCATCCCATCTGTCGAGCTTGTAGTACCCGACGTTCGCTGCGACGCTCGCCTTGGGCGTGAGCTGCGTGCTGAGACCGGCCTTCAGGATGTTCTTGCTGTATGGCTTGTAGTTGTTGAGGATGTCGGTCTCGAGCCCGTACTCGTAGCTGCCGGTCAGGGTCGTGCTCTCGCGGATCGGGAAGCTCGCCTCTACGCCGGCACTGACGGTGCTGACGTTCGACGCGACGACTCCGTAATAGTGCGCCTCATCCTCGTTGATCACGTCAGTGTCCATCTTCGTCCAGTCGTACCCGCCGGTGAGCTTGAGGTTCTTGGTCAGCGCGAGCTCCGCGTCCACGCCGAGCGCCTGCTCGATGTAGTACTTCGCGGGAGCGCCGGCGCCCACCCTCTTGGTAGCCCCGGTGATGCTGTACTCGGCCGTAATGGGCACTACCTCTTCCTGGCCCTCAGCGGCGAACTTGGCTACGTACTCGCCCTTCACGCCCCCCGTGAGCTTCAGCACATTGGTATTCGGGTCGTACGGCGCGTATTGGGGCAGCACGTAAAGCGCGTTCTCAAGACCTACGCTCGGGGTTATCCGCAGCTTGCGCCACACCATCGCGTACTTGGCGCCGGCTGTAGCGGTGTTGACCTTCCACTCGTCCCAATCCACAGCATCCTTAGCATCGCCCTCGACCTTGTAGCCCGCGTTGAGCTCGAGCTTGCCGATGGGAAGCTTGCCCTCGACGCTGATGGACTTGACACCAGTCGTGATTCCACCGTTGTCAGGATCTGTGTTCACGAAAGCCGGCGCGAAGTTGTCCTCCACCCTCGTGAAGTTCGCGGCAAGCTCCAGCGCGCTGATCTTTCCCGTTGCATCCACCTTCGCGGCCGTAGCGGTCTGGGTCTGGACGTCGTCCGAGTACTCCGTGTGCTTCGCGAACTCGCCGGATACGCTCCAGCCCGAAGCGAGACCGAAGCTGCCGGCGACTCCGATGACGGTGTCCTTTGCGGGCACCGGCGTGAACGCCGCACCATGATCGATCGCCGCTGACTGCGGATCGTCGTACTCCGACACGTAGGCCGCGCTGAGCTTCAGATTATCGGTCAGGGCAACCTTGCCCTCGCCGGCGCAGACATACGTCGCGTACGTTGCAGGATCAATATCCGCCGCTTTCTCCCGCAGGAACAGCGTCGTCCCCGAGACCTTCCCGAAGGACGCCTGCGCTATGACTCCCTCATAGAGTGGGTTGCCATCGGAGTCCTTAAGCAGGTCGTTGACCATCGTGTACGGGGTGAACGCGCCGTCAGGAAGAACGATGCCGCCCGCGTACAAGTGCGCCAGGACACCAGGCGTCGTGACATCCAGAGACAGATCGCTGAGAGCGAAGTCGGTGTCATCGTCGGCGCCATAGATCTTCTTCACCGTGCCCACAGTGGCGTTCACGACCACACCATCAGCAGGCCGCGCCGTCAGAGTCAGGTCCAGCTTGTGCTCGAACGTCGACGTAGGAACGTAGGAGCCATCGCTGTGGTCTTCGTCGTCGAAGATATCATTAGGATCGACCCACGCGTAGCTCTCCCACGCTTCGTCGTCAGCATTCCACGAGGGATCGAACTCGGCGTAGATGTCCACGTCCTTGAGCACCAGCTCGCTCGACCCGCTTATCGTGACCTTCTCGTGGCCGGCGATGTGTTCGTCGAGCTTCGTGCCGATGGCTGTGGTCTTCTCGTCGAGCGCGCCGAGCTTTTGCTCGATGTCATCGATCCGGCTGTTCGCGAGGGCGAGCTGCTCCTCGAGAGCCACCACGCGCACACCGAGAGTGGTGAGCTCGGGATTGAACTCCGTCTTCAACGCGTCGATCAGGGCGATTAGCTCCTTCGCCTTGGCCTCGATCTTCGCGTTGAGCTCATTGTCCCCCGAGGCGATCTTCTCCTCGAGCTCTGCCTTGACGGCTGCGATCTTCTCCGCGAGGTCGGCGTCGCCGTTAGCGGCCTCTGTCTGGAGCTCGAGAGCCTTCACGTTGAAGTCGCCCTCGAGGAGAGCAAGAGCCCCGTCGAGCTCGACCAGCTTGGCGTTGATGTCGTCGGTCTTCTTGTCGACCTCATCAACCTTGCCGGAGACCGCGTCGACCGCGCCCTCGACGTTGGTGACCCGGCCTTCCACGCCGGCGACCCTCGCCGTAAGCGCGTCAAGCTCTTCGGTCTTCAGCTTTTCCACGACAGTCTGCTCGATGACTTTCTCGATGACCGGCTTCTCGACGGTCACGGTCTCCTTCTCGCTGGGCGCGGCGGGCGCTGCAGGCGCGGGCGCAGGAGTGACCCCTGCCCTTGCCGCCTCCATCGCGGCCTTTATCTGCCCATCGAGAGACACCAGGAGCCTCGCGATGACCATCGCCATCTGGTACCTGGTCATCGGCTCCGCGCCCTTGAACGTGCCGTCGGGGAAGCCCTCGACAAGCCCGTAGGCGGCGAGCTGCTTCACGGCCTCGTATGCCCAGTGGTTCTCAGGCACGTCGGCGAAAGGACCGGCTGCCGCAGGAACTGCCAGCGCTAGCACGAGTATTGCCACTAGCGCGATGGGCATGTACCTCTTCATCATGATATACCCCCTTGGTTTTAGTCGCCTTCAGGGCCATGAGCCTCGCCCCGCGGGGTCGGCGATGAGTTGCCTCGTTCCCTCATCCCCTACAGCTCGCGGCGCCGGGCCCACGCCCCTTTCGCTCTATCCCTCACCGGCCTTCGTGGGAAACCTCAGGTGTTCACCTCCTTTCGCCCACTGCCGTATGGGATAAACATGGCTCAAACGCCAGCACTAACCTCGGCATGATCTATTCTCCATTATGCCACGAATTCCTTCAATTGGCCAGAAGTTTCTTGGCCGCTTTGCAGGCGTTTTAGGGTATGATTCGCTAACTCGCCCTGTTTTTCCTTCAAGAGGAGGGACTTGCCTCGTCTGCCAAGAGCCAGCCGTCACGTGCCCGCCCGGACCGCGCCGCCGCCCCATCGGCGCGGGAGGATCCCATAGCACCCGCTCGCTAGAGTATATGAAAGGGCCCCGGGGGGATTCCCCTGGGGCCAGCCGCGGCGCAGTGCAACAAACCGCCCTGACAGCCTGATGGAAAGAGTACCGCAGGCCGGGGACCACCCCGACCTGCGGTTCGTTCGTGGGCGAACGACCCGCGCCTCACCTTCGTCCACGCGCGAACGTTCGCCTGCGTTTTCTGCGCTTCATGCCGTTCGTGCCAAGCGCCGCCTCTAGAACTTCACAACCAGCGACGCCGTGGCGACGTTGGACCTGTAGCTGTTGCCCGGATCATCGTTGGCGGTGTACGACACGGCCTTGTAGCCCAGCTGGAGATCGGTGTTCTCCGCGATGTGGTGAGCAAGCCCGATCTCGCCGGCAAGCATCCGCCCGTCCACACCGGGATCCTTCACAGAACCGGCAGCCATGCTGACCTCGCCCGTGAGCTTGGTATTCGGCGTCACCTGGCTCTCGATCCCGGCCTTTGCCGTGGTCTTGACGCCCTCAATCTCCGTGCTGTCCTCAGTCCACGGGGTCGCGTCGCTGTAATCCACGCGCTTGTACTCCCACGAACCGGTGAGCTTCGTCACGGTCGTGACGTCGAAACCGAGGTCCACGCCAGCCGTCTTGACGGTATACGCCTCAGGGACCGCCGTGCTCCTGGCGTCCTGAACGTCCATGTTGTAGGACTTGTACCCGCCGCGGAGCGCGATGGCAGGCGTCAGGTTGTGCGCAAACCCGAGATCCAGAACAGTTTCCTTCGACACAGGCGTCTTTGCGTCGAAGTCCCGCACGTCGGTAACGGAGTACTCAACCGACAGCGGAGCGTAGGTCGCCGAGATGGACCTCGCTATCTCCAGCGAGTTGATGATCGGGTTTGGCTTTGCGCTGTCCCGATGTGCGAGGGCCACATCGACCCCTGCCGCCACGTCGGCACCCAAGAGGTTCCTCTCGAATTTCGCACCGACGGACTGCGTGGCCACCACGTCCTTGCCGTCCTCGCCCGCTTCAGGCACCCAGTTCGCGTTCCCGGTCTTGTCGTATCCGCCGGTAAGCGTAAGCTGGCCGCCGACCACGGCGAGCGGCAGGCTTGCTTGGACGGACACTGTCTTCACGTTATTGTCTATTCCGCGGTCCTCCGTGGAGTCGTACGGTACTTCGACGAACTCGGGCTGGTACCCGGCCTCGATCCTCGTGTAGGCCGCGCCGAGCTGAACCGGACCGAGGCGGCCGTCGAGACTCATGTCAGCAGCGGTGTGCTGGGCTCCGCTTGCGTCGATGTGCCGCGCGAATTCGGCTGACGCGCTCCACCCGAGCGCGAGGTTGGCTTTGGCGTTCACTGCGGCAACACTGTCCCTGTCCACGGTCGCAGGACCGTTCGCGATCGATTTCTCATCGTCGAATGCGGTCACGTAGGTCGCTCCGATGATGAGGTTGTCGGTGAGCGACAGCTTCGCGTCGACCGCCGCCGCGTACCTGGCGTAAGCGGCGCTGCCCGCGTCAGTGACCGGAGCCTGCAGCCTCCACACAAGACCGGTGGCGTTCAAACGGCCGTAAGCCATTTCAGCCAGCGCCCCTTCGTAAATCGGGACGCCATCGTCATCGCGAAGCAGGTGGCCCTGCAGAGTGAGGTCGCTGAACGTCCCGGCAGGCTCCGCCACGTTGCCAACATGCACGTGGCGCAGGATGCCCGGGGTTACGATGTCGAGGTAGAGACCGTTGTCTTTGAGCTGGAACGCGTTGTTGTCCCAACCGCCGCCGAAGATGTTCGTCATGGCGGCGAGGCCGGCCTCAGCTACGACGCCGTCCGCCACGTTCGCCGTGAGTTTCAAGTTCAGCTCGTGGCTGAACTCGCTCGTCGGAGCAAACACGTAGTCAGTGCTGGACGCGTTCTCAGCCGCGTCGTTGTTCTCGGGATTGAACGGATCGAGCCACGGCGTGCCGCCGCCTGAAATGTCCACATCATTGAACGTGACCGTGCTGTCGCCGGAGATGCGGACCTTCTCGTGGCCGGCGATATGCGCTTCGAGGTCTGAAGCGGTCTTCGCGAGCTTCGAGCCGAGCTGCGCGGTTACCTGGTTGACATCCTCAATCTTCGAGTTCACCAGCGCAAGCTGGTCCTCGAGAGCTGTCACGCGCACGCCGAGCACGCTCAGCTCCTGGCTGAACTCGGTTTTGAGAGCCTCGATTACGGCGATGGTCTCAGCCACTCGCGCGTCGAGGGTCGCCTGGTCCACTGAGCCTTCCTTCTCGACGATGTGCTGCTCGATGATCTTCTCGATGATGGGCTTTTCGACCACTACCTGCTCGGGCTGACTCTGCTCGGGCTGAGCCTGGGCAGGCTGGGCCTGCTCCGGCTGGGCTTGAGCTCCCGCTCGGGCCCCGGCGTTCGCCTGGGCCTGCGCGGCCTCGTGCGCCTTTATTGCCTCCTCCGCGGCTTTGCGTGCCTGCTCAGCCGCGCCCTGTGACGCTTGCTCCGCGGCGGCCTTCGCCGCCTCCTGGGCGGCAGCCTGCGCTATCTCCTGGGCTGCGGCCTTCGACATATCCACAGCCTGCATCTTGGCCTCATCTATGGCCTTGTTGATCGCCTCTTGCTGCTGCGCCTCCTGAATTGTCGCTTCGTCCTTCGCCTGCTGGATGGCGTCCCTGATCTGCGCGTCCAGATCGGACAGAAGACGAGCGACCACCATGGCCATCTGGTACCTGGTCATTCCCTCGGAGCCCTTGAACGTCCCGTCCGGAAAACCTTGCACAAGGCCAGCGGCCGCAAGCTGTTTCACGGCCTCGTACGCCCAGTGGTTCTCCGGGACGTCGGCGAAGGGATTGGCCATGACGGGCAGCGCCAGAGCTAATGCTACGACGACTGCGATGATCGCTGCCATGTATCTTTTCATCATCCAATACCCCCCTTGAGTTTGCGTGAAGAAGGCCCTTCCCGCAACACAAGGCGGCTTCCACAACGAGAGTCTCCTCGTTTCCTCTCATCGGTCAGTCCGCACGTGTTCCGGACCACGGGCCCTTTTGCCACCGCCCGACGCTGGGCTTCATTGGGGGCACCTCCTTCTCGCCCGGATTGCCGGCAGGGCAAAAGACTGTAACCGTTACTGCGAATGGTGGTACGTTGGTGACGTTACGCTGCTCGAATCGTTACGCCCCTCGCTTCGAGCCGCCCGACTCGAGTTCTCGGGTTACCGCAGATGCATTTCTCCGCTGGTTTACATAATCCTGCCCGCGGGAGCTATGGCTGTCCATGTGGGTTGGTGGAAGCAAAGACATGTTTGGGGGATAGAGGGACATGATGGGCATGGTGGAAGGACAAGGAATGGGCAGGCCGCTCGGTAAAGGGATAGCCAGCCCGGGAAGCCACGCTGGGCTTCCGGAGCCGCCATCCCCAGCCATCCCCTCTTTACTGAACCACCTGGAACGCGACCTTGAGTGGAGGCTTCGTGTTCCAAGTATCCTGCGCCGCGACAGCGAGAACGCGCACCTTGCGCCCGGCTTCGAGGATCTTGGAAGCGGCGGCATTGAACTCTGAGAGAGGAGCCTCGCCGACCCTCCCCTCGGCGTCGGTTACCATGCCTCGCTTCGTAGCCTCGTCGTTCGCGGCCATTAGGAGGGTCATGAGCTCGTCCTGGACGCCGTTGGGCCCCAGGGACCCGTCTATCTCACGCTCGGCCACGACCTGGCCCTGCTTGAAGATGAGCTTGTTCTCAAAGAACTGCAGGTAAGCATAGACAGGCTGGCCGACGAAAGCGTTGGTTGCTGAAACCAGGCGCACGACCACCGGCCCCTTGGCCGCGGCGATCCTCTGCGCTGTGTTCTCGAGGTTATCCGTGAAGAAGATGATGGCCTCGTTCTCGCTTCCCTCGATCTTCGCGTGTCTCGCCAGCGCCAGGCTGTCGGCCTTTTGCAGGAAGGCGGCCACGTCGCGGCGTATGTCCTCGATAGGCCTCGAGCCCTCGATCACCGTCGCGAGAATGATCTCGTCCGCCCTGTACGTGATGTCCGAGAGTTGGAGCCCCTCAAGGTACTGCGACATGCCCTGCAGATACGAGTAGAGCACGTTCGCCCCCTGGGTGAGATCGCGTATGCGCGTCTCGAGAGCGCGGCTCTCGTCTTCGAGCTTCTGTTTTTCCGCGTCGAGCTGGGATATGGTCTGCTTGAGGTCCCTCTCGGTGTTCTGGAGCGCCACGATGCGTTTGTTGGCCTCGTCCAGCTGAGCCTGGGCCTGGGCATAGCTCGTTTTGGTCTCGCCCAGCTGGGCCTTCATGTTCTGATACTGCTTCTGCATCTCCGCAAGCTCGCTCTGCACCTGGGCCAGGTCGTTCTCGGCCTTGACTCGCTCCTTTTTCACCTGCTCGAGCTCGGCAGCGAGCGTTTCATTCCTCGCCGTGAGCATCTCGTACTCCTTGGCCTTGGTCTTCGCCGCCGCTGAAAGCTGGTCGATCTCGCCGGTAAGAGTCTCGATCTTTGCCTGAAGCTCGCCCACCCTCTTCTCTCTCGCCGCAAGCTCCTGTTGTTGAGTGGAAAGCCGCGTCACCGCCGACGCAAGCTCCTGCCTGGTCGTGGCGAGCGCGGCCTGGATCTCATGCATGTTGAAAAGCGCGGTCCGCACGTCTTTGGAAACGACGCTCATGACCAAAATGGACGTGGTGGATACGACCATCCCGGTTATCACCGTGACGATCATCGAGGTGTGCTTCGGCCGCAGGCCGAAGATGCTGAGCCTCCTGCGGCCGACCTTCATGCCGATGCGGTCGCCTACGAAGGCGATGACCCCGCCGACGACGACAAGCATAAGCACTAACGTAAGACCGTACACTTCGTACCTCCTAAACGCCCGTGCCGCCTGCGCGGAAGGACACTAAGCCAGCAGGCTGAGGCTGGGGCTGGGAGTGGGCCTGTGGCACACCTCATCCGATCCGTCCCAGCTGCCCCGAGGCAGCCGGGAAAGCCCCGGAACGGCCCGGAGAGGCCCGAAAGGGCCAGGAATTTCAGGGGATCCACCGCAGGCGTCTCAGGACTTGCGCGCGATCATCAAGGCGCCGCACGCCCCAAAAACGATGTTCGAAAACCACGCCCCGATGAGCGGCGGTACGCTGCCGCGCTCCGCCACCGCGCAACTCAAGCTCATTATAACATAGTAGACAAAGATGATGAGTATGCTCATCCCGAAGCCCAGCGACGTCGAAGCCCTGTGCGTCCTCACGCCAAGCGGCGCCCCGACGAGCCCGAACACCAGGCTGGCAAAGGGAATGGCAAGCTTCAGGTACAGCTGCACTAGGAGGCGCACGACCTCCACCCCCTGCCCTGCTAGGTCACGGATGTACTCCCCGAGTTCCCTCGCGGACATCTCCTCGGGTGTACGAGAGCCCCTCGCGAGCTCGGACGGTTTATGCGCGATCCGAGCCTCCTGACGAGCGAACCTCACCGAGGCGACCCTGTCGCCGTCCAAGACGGTATAAACCACGCCGTCCTCGAACCACCACCCGGCGTCCTCCCACTTGGCGCGCGCCGCCTCCGTGATCCGGGCAAGCTTGCCTTTCTCGAACTCCTGGACGGTGACCTCCTTGAACGTCTTCTCCCGGGCGTCGTACGAGTCCGCGTATATGAGCCTCGCGAGAGCCCTGTTCTCGAACTCCTTTATGACGGCGTTGCTCTGAAGGAACGGATTCCCACGACGCCCGATCTCCCACATGATCTCCTCGGACCTGCGGTTCGCCGCCGGAACCACTGTCTCGTTCAGACCCACCGTGACCAAGCTCACAGCCACCGCCACCACGACCGCTGGCGCCATCAGTCGCTGGAGGCTCATGCCCGCGGCCCGCATCGCCACGACCTCGCTCCCGGCGGAGAGCCGGCTGTAGCACAGAAGCGTTCCCAAGAGAGTGGACATGGGCAGGACCAGGACCATGACTCGGGGCAGGCCGAGCGCGAAGACGATGAGGGCCGTTCCCACGCCGACTTCGCCGTCCACGAGCATACGCGCGAGTTGAAACAGGAGATCCCCTGCCACCATTATGAGCGTGAAGGCAGCAACCGAGAACAAGAACGGACCGAGAAGCTCCCTGTATATGTATCGCTCGAGCAGCTTCGGCCTCAGCGCAATCAAAGCGTAAACCGCTCCCCAAGATAGAATTTGCGTGCCACAGGGTCGTCCGCGATGGACGCGGCATCCCCGGACACCAAGATCTTGCCCTGGTGCATGATGTAGGCACGGTCCACAATAGACAAGGTGTCGCGGACGTTGTGGTCGGTGATGAGCACGCCGAGGCCTTGCCGCCGGAACCTCGCGATGATCTCTTGAATGTCGGCGACGGCTATGGGATCGACCCCGGTAAAAGGCTCATCCAGCAGGATAAACTTGGGCGACGTGGCGAGGACTCTCGCGATCTCGACACGCCTCCGCTCGCCACCGGACAGGGTGTACCCCATTTGCCTGCGAAGGTGCCCGATGGCGAGCTGGTCCAGGAGTTCCTCTAGAAGGGCGCGCCGCGCCGCTGGCGCAAGCCGCATGAGCTCAAGCACGGCAAGGATGTTCTCCTCGACCGTGAGCTTCCTGAAAATGGACGGCTCCTGCGCGAGATAACCGAGGCCCAGCCTCGCCCTCTGGTGCATGGGAAGCCGCGTTATGTCGCGGCCGGCCAAGGTGATGGCACCCTCGCGCACGGCCTCTAGGCCGACGATCATGTAGAACGTGGTGGTCTTGCCCGCCCCGTTCGGCCCGAGAAGCCCCACCACTTCCCCCTGCTTGACTTCGAGGCTCACACCCTGAACCACCTTGCGCCGGCCGTAGAATTTCACAAGGTCCTGGCAAACAATGGACACTACATACCCTCCATGCGGGTCCCCCGCCGGCAGCCAAAGGCCAAATGAGACGGTCGGCAGCCTACCGCGCCTCGCTGGAGCCCGACGCGCCGGGGGCCGTTATCTCCTCGCCTGGGATTATCGTGCGCGTGCCGCCCGTGGCGATGACGGTCTCGTCCGCGAAAAGCACTGTTATGGAGCCTGCCGTGAACACCTTGCGACCCATCTCAACCCGAGCGTTCCCCGTCACGACGCCCTTTTTCTCTTTCCCGAGGTAGGAGATGCGATCACCCGAGGCCTGCACGCGGCCGTCCTGGTAGCTCACGCTCACGCCGCCGGATGCGTCCACCTTCTCCTCGTTAGGATAAAACACTATCTCGCCCGCGCTGAGCACCGTTTTCTCCTTGGTGTCCTCGAACCTCGCCTTGTCCTTCCCCCTCGCCCGCACGCACGGCACCCGGTCGTCATACTCAGCGTGGTCCCCCGTTATCCTGAAGGACTTGTACACGATGACGACCTTCCCTTCGGCCACGGTGACCTGGTCCTTGCCCTGGTACCTGACTTCCTCGGCCGTCATCTCCAGGGACTCGCCGTCGGCGGCGGTCGCGCCGCTTTTCGAGGACGCCTGGGCCGGGGCCTGCGCCTGGGCCTGGGCCTGAACCTGCGCCAACGCCACCCACCCGCCGCCGGGCACGAAACTTGCGCCGACCATGGCCACGCATCCGAACAACGCGACGCACACAGCCGCGGCGACGCTGCCCGCAAACCTCTCTCTCGCATCTCCCGCGCCCGAGCCGGCACGAGCATCGGCACGAGCATCACTTTTCCTCAAGGTCACAGCCCTCCCAGCGCCCCGTATCCAGGTAATTCACGATTATCTTCGCCGTCCGCGTGGCGGCCCCCTGCTCGCCCATCCTTTCGTGCCCGGCCCTGCGCATCTTCGCGATGCGCGCGGAATCCCCCAGTATGGACAGGACCTCGCGCGCCACGGCGTCGGCACCCCCCTCTTCCACAAGCACCAACGCGTCACCGAGGAGCCGCTTCTGGGCTCTGGCAAACCTCGCGTTGAACTGCGGCCCGTCCGTCGGGAACGCCACAACCGGGCGCCCAAGCCCAGCGGCCTGCTCGTTACCGGTGCCCGAGAGCCCTATGACGATGTTGCTCACGTTGAGCACATCGCCGAACCGCCCCTGGGTCAAAATGACGCAAGGCTCGCCAAGTCCTTCGGGATAGACTCGCGCAACGATGCCCGACTCGAAGTCGGCGGAGTCGCCTCGGACGCAGCGCCACCCGGCCCTCTCCAGGGTCTGGGCCATGAGCCTCCCGTTCAGGCTGGGCGCAAGGCCCGCAACGAAGTCAAGGCCGTTGCCCGTGGCGGCCGCGAGGCGCCGGACCACCTCCAGGACTGCGACCATGTTCCGATACGCCTCCTGCCGCGACCCCGGCAATATCCCCACGACTTTCCTTTCCAACGTGAGCCCGAAGTTCTCGCCGGTGATGGAGAAGCCATCCATCATGACGTTCCCCGCGAACCCCGCTTTGACCCCCGCCGCGGCGAGAGCCGCAGCAGTCTTCTCGTCGCGTGCGAGGACGAGGCCGGCCAGCTTGCGCATGAGCCACGTCTCGACGCCGTAGTGGCCATGGATGTACTCCGACTTCGCGGTGGAAAGGCAGAGTATGGGCCGCCTCACGAAGAGGCCGGCCAGGAGCAGCGGGTACGCATCCCCCACGCAGACGGCCAGGCTCACCTGGGGCGCGCACGCGCGCAGGTGCCGGATCTGGTCCACCGTAAGGCCGACGAGCCCCGCACGTATGTCCCGGAGAAGGAGGCGCGCTCCGTGCTTTGCAAAGCCGCCGCTCGGCATGGGTTTCTGGATCCCCACTATTCTGACGCGCGCGTCGCGGTACGGCTTGCCAAGACCAACGAGGGGAAAGCCCACCACGTCCAGGGACGGACGGAGAGCCCGCACCTCCTGGGCGATCATGGCTCCTATAACGTCCTCACCGTGTCCGTTGCTCAACACGAGAACAGTTGTCATCCGCCGCTCACCACGGTGCTGAACTTAACGCTTCCTTTCATGACGGCCTCCTTGAGCCCGGCATCTGCCTCAAGGGCGTCGCCGGTCATGGTTGAGCGCCCATCCGAGAACCTGACGTCACCGGATGCTGTGAACCTCGACACCCCCGGCTCCCAGGTGGCGCGCTGGGCCGAGAAGACCGCCCCGCTTTTGGACGCGACCTCGATGCCCCCTTCGAACTCGAGCCTTCCCGAGGCAAGATCCGCGGTGAGGACCTGTGCCCGCACGCGCATCTCGGCAATGCCATCCACGTACCTCGCGCCTTCCACCTCGGCGAGCTTCGCCACCCGGCGTTCTTCCGCTATTTCTATCGTGCCGGCGGAGAACTCCCACTCGGGTTCCCCCGACGGGCCCGGAACAACTATCTTCGTGCCCTCCAGGATCACGCTGGCCCCCGGGAGAGAGCCCCGGGCCTGAGCCTGGAGGGCATGGGCCTGGGCATCGCCGTCCGCCGCGTGTGTGGGTTCGCGGGCGGGTTTCTGTAACACGCTCCCTTCAGGTGCGGGAGCAGGCTTGATACAAAGCCGGACACCGATCGTGGCCGCTGCAGCGACAGCCACCACCGCGAGAGCCAACACAATGAGGGCAGTCGTCCGACCGCCGCCTCTGCCGGGCCCGCGCCGGGGACGCGGAGGCCTTCCCGCCCCACTCACCACACGGCCACCCTCTTCTTCACGGTCTTCCGCGGCCAGATCTTGACGTTCCTCTTGACGATGCCGCCCTCCTCCACGACGCACTCGTCGCTCAGCACCACGCCCTCCCCCAGGGACGCCCCGGGTTTCAGGTAGCACTCGCTCCCCACGACGCAGTCCTTCAATCTGGCATGGCGGCCCACGTGAGTGTTGTTCCAGACAACGCTCTGGAAAACGCTTGCCCCTTCTTCTATAACACAATTGTCACCGATTACGCTATACGGGCCGACCTTCACCCCACCGCTGATTCTCGCGCCGCGCCCGATGAGCACCGGCGCCTGGAGCTCGGCGGCCGCGTGTATCTCAGCGTCCTCGCCAACCCATACGCCGTGCGAGACTTCCGTTCCCGGAATGTCGATGCCCGTAAGGCCCGCAAGGACATCTCGATGGGCAAGGCGATACTGGTCGAGCGTTCCGATATCGCACCAGTACTCATCGAGGGGAAG
>JBLNCC010000117.1:0-3753 GCA_050260395.1 Betaproteobacteria bacterium | reverse complement strand
GTGTGCAGGACTCACTGGCGGTGGTGTATCTCGCGATCGTGCCGCTTCGCTGCAGGATGAACTCTGTCACAGGTGGGGTCCTGCACGGTTTCCTGAGGACAAGGGACAAATTGGAGGTATTGGGAGTGGGCGCATTCAGAGTCGAGAAGGAGCAGCAACTTAGAGCACTTATCGAGTCCGGAGTGGTAGCGGTCATCAGAACCAACAGCGCGGATGAGCTCATCGGGATCTGCAGGGCGATGTCTGAGGGTGGCGTGGTAGGGGTCGAGATCACGATGACGTCCCCAGGAGCGATCGAGGCCATATACGGCGCATCGAAGGAACTGCGGGGCAAGGCCATCATAGGGGCCGGGTCCGTCCTCGACCCGGAGACCGCTCGCGCAGCTATGCTTGCAGGCGCGGACTTCATCGTGGGGCCGGTCCTCAACCTCGGCGTGATCGAGCTTTGTAAGCGATACGGGAAGATAGTAATCCCCGGTGCGTTCTCGCCGACCGAGATCCTCACCGCCTGGCAAGCCGGGGCGGACGTGGTCAAGATATTCCCCGCGACGAAGCTTGGCCCGTCATTCATCAAAGATGTGCTGGGCCCCCTGCCGCAGGTGAGGCTCACGCCCACAGGCGGCGTGAACCTTGACAACCTTGGAGAGTTTCTCAAGGCAGGCGCGGTCTTCGTGGGTGTCGGGACGGCGTTGGTCGACAAGAAGCTCGTCGCTGAGCGCGATTGGGCAGGGCTTGCCAGGCTGGCCAACAGGTATATCGAGGCGGCGAAGGCTGCCCGGGCCTGAAGTCCTGTCGGGGCTGGCGTCGCGCCTCAGGGCGTTGCGTATGTAGCGACGACGTTACTCAACTGACCATGTCAAGCGGTGGGCCTAGAGCCAAGGCCGGTGGTACGTGTGGAGGGATCGGATTGAGCTTCAAGGTCATAACTTTCGGAGAGATTATGTTGAGGCTGTCGCCCCCGGGGTACCAGAGGTTCGTGCAGGCGTCGTCGTTCGAGGCGACGTACGGCGGGGGCGAGGCAAACGTCGCAGTATCACTTGCTAATTACGGTCTCGACGCCTACTTCGTAAGCAAGGTCCCGTCGCACGAGATCGGCCAGTGCGCCGTGAATGCTCTGCGCAGGCTGGGAGTGCACACCGACTATATCCTACGCGGCGGCGAGCGGCTCGGGATATACTTCTGCGAGACGGGAGCGTCACAGAGGCCGTCTAAGGTCATATACGACCGCGCGCACTCGTCGATTGCCGAGGTTGAGCCCGGCGAGTTCGACTGGCGGACCATTCTTAAGGGGGCTAGCTGGTTTCACTTCACAGGCATCACCCCGGCACTCGGCGACAACGTGGCTGCTGCAACGTTGGAGGCGTTGCAAGTTGCGAAATCCATGGGAGTAAAGGTCAGCGTCGATCTCAACTATCGCAAGAAACTGTGGTCTCCAGAAAAGGCCAACCGCGTCATGACGGAACTCATGCAATACGTGGACGTCGCCATCAGCAACGAGGAGGATGCAGAGAAAGTATTCGGTATCAAGGCGGAGGCCTCTGATGTCACTAAGGGCGAGCTTGCCGTGGAGGGTTACCGAAAGGTAGCGAGTGAGCTTGTCAGGAGGTTTGGCCTCGAGAAGGTAGCCATCACGCTTCGAGAGAGTCTATCGGCCTCTGACAACAACTGGTCCGGTATGCTTTACGACGGGAAGAGCTTCTGCACGTCAAGGAAATACAAGGTACACATCGTGGACCGTGTTGGCGGAGGAGACTCGTTCGCAGGCGGCCTGATATTTGCCCTGCTGGCGGGCAAGGCTCCCCAGGATGCTGTGGAGTTCGCTGCAGCAGCGTCCTGTCTGAAGCACTCCGTCCCCGGCGACTTTAACCTGGCTAGTGTTGCCGAGGTACAAGCGCTTGCAGGGGGCGATGCTTCTGGGCGAGTTCAGAGATAGACACAAGCTTTTCAAAAGAGAGCGGTGCGGTATGGAAATGAAACCTACGCAGGATACGGGAAAGCTGGTCAGGGTGTACCGCATGCCTGAAGAAGTTGCTGGTGGGTCAGAAGAAGCAAGGAAAGCATGGGCGCTCGGTGTATACGCGGGGGCGGTCGGTGGGGACGCGTTCGAAGTTAAGTGCGTGGCTGTTAAGGACTCGGGGAAGACCTACGAGAAGCTGGAAATCCATAAGATGAGTCCCCAGATGTATGCAGTCCTTAGCGGCAGCATAGCGGTTCCACTCGCCCCGGACCCGGACCCTGAGTCTATCACTGTTTGCAGGGTGAGCTCGAGAGAGGCAATCATTGTGGACCCTGAAGTATGGCACGGGGGACCAAGCGGAATTGATGTGCCTGCCAGTGTTGTTGTTATTCTCAACAAAGGAACCACCGAGCTTGACACGAGGAAATCGAATCTCCCAACGCCGTATAGATTATGAGGAGGTACGCAACTTCCGCCGGCCACGGCAGACCGGGTCCGCAGGTGCTCAGCGGGAAGCCGGTTCCCGCCAAGGCCGCGGTTCACAGGCGAGTCAAGCTCTGCATGGAAGGGAGGGAGATAGCCGCGGGTACGCGGTCATCCGATTGCGGGACGTTGTTCGGCGGCGCAGCGGTTGATGGTGAGAAGGGATTTTGGGACTAAAGGGAGGTTTGTCCGAAGATGCGTATTAATACCGGTATCAGGCTCTTCGTGGCGACTCTGGCTCTTCTCGCATTGATGATGGCTCCGGTAGCCGCGGCCAAAGCTCCGTACCAGGTGGCCGTCGTCATCAAGGCGACCGACTCTGACTTCTGGCAGTTCGTTCTGCACGGCGCTGACGCGGCGGTAACGGAGCTCGGCCCGAACGTCGTGAGGCTCGTGTACCGCGGCGGACCGACGTCCGAAGCGGACATTGACAAGCAGGTTGCCATCGTAGAGGACATCGTCTCCAAGAAGCCGGACGCCATCGTGATCGCTTCCACGAGCTCAGAGGCGACCGTCCCCGCGCTGAGCAGAGCCGCGAGCATGGGGATCAAGGTCGTTCTGATTGACAACAAGGTGCACCTGCAGGACAACGAGTATGTGACGTTCCTGGCGACCAACAACCGCGCCGGGGGCGCGCTTGCTGCGCAGAAGCTTCTCGAGGCGATCAAGGCGAAGGGCTTGCCCACTACCGGGCGGGTCGGCTTGATCTCGTCGATGGCTGGCGTGCAGGTGCTCATCGACAGGGACGAGGGCTTCCAGACCGAACTCGCGCGGATCGCTCCCGGTCTCAAGCTCGTCCCTGTGCGCTATGTGCAAAATGATATCCTCGAAGCCCTCGCCGCTGCGGAGGACATGTTGACCACCTATCCTGACCTGGTCGGGTTCTTCGCCGACAACAACCATACTGGCGACGGGGTATCAAGAGCCATCATCGAGCGTAAGCTCCAGAAGAAGGTCGCGGCCGTGGCGTACGATTCGGACCCCGAAGAGGTCGAGGCCCTCAAGTCGGGTGCGCTCGACGCGTTGATCGTCCAAGATCCGTACAGGATGGGCTACGATGGGGTCAAGATCGCCATCGGCGCGCTTGAGGGCAAGACGTACGAAAAGTTCATCGATACGGGGGCAAACGCCATCACGCTCGCGAACCTCAATGAGCCGCGCTCTCAGCAACTGCTGTACCCTCTCACCAGGTAGCATGTGACAGACCATTCTCTTGACAGACCGTTCTCGAGGTCGTCCGGAGTCCGGGCGGCCCCGCCCGCCCGCCGCCCCGGGCGGCGCCCCGGCGGGGCGGGGGGGCGCGGGGGGGGGGG
>JBLNCC010000116.1:0-4087 GCA_050260395.1 Betaproteobacteria bacterium | reverse complement strand
GTCACATGAATCTGGACGAAGTCGGTGACCACCACGCCTACGTCGACGATGACCTTCTGGAGAATCTGGTTTCCGTCGGGGCTGAGGAAGGCGATGACGTTAAAGATGCTCGGATGCACCTGCACGAGCATCCCGGGACGCGCGCCCGGCACCTCGACCAGCGCGGAAAACCGCATTTCCTCGGGGAAGTGGTGGACGATATCGTCTTCGCCCACGAAGAAGACTTGTTTCGCGATGGTTCCCTGGACGATCACTTTGTCCGGTATGACCTCAACGCTCACGTTCGTCACGTCCGCACGGATGTCTTTGATCTTGAGGGCTCTCATGGGCAGGGTGAACTGCACCTCAGGCCTGTTTCGCGTCCTCCCTACGGTCGCCATTGATTTGCCCTCCCCTCACGGCCGTCCCCGGCCGTGCGCGCGTGTCCCGGGCACGCGGGACCCGCTCCACACTCGTCGCCTCTTCGCAAGGTCCGGCAGCCTTGCACCCTATTCTATGAACAGGCGGCCCCTCTTGCCATCGAACCGACCGAACCCACGAGATTCCACCGGCGGAGGGCCCGGGCGCGACTCATCCCTCGAGCCCCCGGATCGCCTCGGCCGCCGCGGCGTCCCACGTGAACCGCTCGAGCACCTTGGCGCGCGCGGCACGCGCTTTCCCTGTGGCTTCGTCTCTGTGGGTGAACACGTGCCGCAGCAGGCTCACGAGGGCGTCCTCATCAGGCTCCGCCCACACGGGCGGCCCGCAGGTCGGAAAGTCGCCTACGCGCATCTCGGGGAACACCGCCTCTTTCGCGGGAACCAAGTAGCTCACATCGGGGTCGCAAAAATCGAGCGCCGCCCCGTGCCCGGTCACGATGACCGGCCGCTCGCAGGCCATGGCTTCGAGAGCCGGAAGGCCGAACCCTTCGGCCCTGTACGGGAGCACCAAGCAGTCGCATGCGGTGTAATACCCGGGCATCGTCCAGGGATCCGCGTCTCCATACAGATAGACCACCTCCGGCGCGGCGGGGTCCGCCTGCACAGCGGCGATCTCGCCCGTCACCGGACCGTAGAAGTGATCCTTCACCACGAGGCACACGTCGTCCGACCGGCGGAACGCGCGAATGAATGCCCTCAACAGCACATCAAAGCCTTTGCGGTTCGTGGCCGCGCCTCCGACGAAGAGAAACTTGTAGCCCCGGGCAGAGGGAATGGGCGCCGGCGCCGCATGCGGGCTGAACAGCGAGGGGTCCACCCCGAGGTGCACCACCGCCACCTTGCCAGGAGGGACCCCGCTCCTTACGTAGCAGTCCCGCACGTAGCCCGAGTATGCCCATACCTCGTCCACGTCGCGGGCCACCGGGCCGATCCACGCGGAAGGCAGGTGCCCGTATTCCCACGGCAGGATCAGAACAAACTTCCCGCACGCGCTCGGCCGCCCAAAGTCGGGCGGCCACCGATGCCTCACATAAACCAGGCGGCGGTCCCCGCCGCAGCGCAAGGCCCCTGCGGCTTTCCGGAGTGGCTCGTATCTGCCCCACGACAGCACCGGCGGCGAAGCCGCAGGAGCGGAGGCCGGGGCGGGGACCGGCACCGGGGCTGGGACCGGAGCGATCCGCACGTCCACGCCTCTTCTGAGGAGCGCGAGCACGAGCTCCCTGTTCACGTGGGCAAAGCTGTGGAGGCTCTCGAAATCCCCCTCCCAGACCAGCGATGGGACGGGGGTCCCAGAGGCGCGCCGCGCCCCGGATGGCTGCCCCGGAAAGGTTCGCCAGGCTAACGACCCCGATGCGTCCGCCCGGCGCCACCCGCGCGCGGCGTTCACGGCACGCCGCTCCTCCGCCTGATGTAGTCGGCGATGACCTCGGGATGCCCCCGGGTGAACGGCCTCACCGGGCGGTCGTCCAAGATGGTGTCGGGGCAAATGCCTTCGTACGCCCGCTCGCCCTTGCCCTCAAGCATGGCGTACTTGACCCACCTCTTGAACACCTCGCGCTGGGGCTTGACATAACCGTAGTGGACGAAGTGCAACCTCGAGTCGGCGATGTTGGGTCCAGTGCCCTCCAAGCGCTCGTGCACCGCGCCGACCCACCGGAGCCCCGGCCGCCGTCTCACCAGGAAAAACTCCCGGCGATAGAGGGGATCGCAGTCGCTCTGGTTCTGCATGAGATTCGGCTCCCGCATCAGGTGATAAAACCAGCAATAATAGACGTCCACGCGGGGGTTGCGGATGAGCCGCGGCACGGCCTTCTCGATGTCGCTGTAGAACACCATGTCCGCGTCCATCGGCATGAGCCAGTCTCCATTAGCCGCCTCCAAAGCGAGGTTTCTGTTCACCGAGTAATCCGGGCTGTCGCAGAAGAGCACCTTTCGCGTCTTCGCAAAGCTCCTGGCGATCTCAACTGTGCGGTCGGTGGAGCCGCCGTCGACCACGACGATCTCATCCACCACGTTGTATATGGACCTGATAGAGAACGGCAGGAACTCCTCCTCGTTCTTCACGATGTACATGGCACTCACAGTAGCCATACACCCAATCACCCTCTCTTGCCGAACCGCCTCACTACTCGCGCCCATACCTCGTCTGGCACCGCGGCCACGCGAGGCTCGCCATTCCCGTTCCAGGCCCCACCAGCCGGTTCTTCCCACCCTCCCGCGGTGCGTCCCGCAGCTTCATCGCCCGCCCCGGAACCCCACGGCCCGGCCCCGGCAGGCGTGGCTGCAAGATGCACGTAGAGCCGCGCGTGGCGCCTGGCGACCTGGGTCCAGTTATTGGCCTCCACGTACCTGCGAATGCGGTAGACCATGTCCTCGCGCTTCGCTGGGTTCGCCATGAGGTGCAGCACCGCCTCTGCTATGTGTGCCGGGTCCGCCGACGGGATCTTGTACACCTCCCCGTCAAGGTCATCGAAGTAAGGGATGTCCGTGGTGATGATGGGCTTCTCCGCCGACATGAGGACGCGCACCGCCGAGGACGTGCCCACGTATGCCATCTCTTTGTAGGGCAGCACGTTTATGTCCATGGCGTGCAGGGCGTTTGCTACGTCCTGCACCGGCAGATAGTCCGTCCGCAGCACGAAGCCGTCGGCGAGCCCCGCCCCCGTGAGAAACGCGGCGAGCTCTGCTGCGTACCCGCTCCCGAAGAAGGCAGGGGCGGCGAAGGCGAACACTTTCAGTTGGGGATAAACGGTCTCCCTGAGAGCCTTCGCAGCCACGGCCAGCTCGATGATGCCCTTTTGCGGCAACGCGAACCCGAAATACCCGATGGCGGGGCCTGGCCCGACCCCGAGGGCCGCGCGCGTTGCCCCCTCGTCACCCAACGCGACCCGCGGGCACCCCATGGGGATGACATGGATCCGCTCGGGTGACACGCCGATCCTCGAGAGCTCGTCGCGCAAGCGGGCGCTGTGGACGATCACCTCGCTGAACTCGTCTCTTATGAGATTGTTCGCGGCCACCTGGCCGGGCAGGAAATCGTGGACCGTAGCGATGACGCAGAGCCCCCGCGCCTTGAACTGGCGGACTAGGTGCCAGAGGCTTGCGGGCTTGAACAACTGGTACTCGAACTGCACGTGAACGACGCGAAAGCCCCCGCGCCGCACGAGGTTGAGAACCTCAGCCTCCTGCCCCCTTGCGACCTCGGCCGCGAAGCCCTGGCCACGCAGCTCGTCCACGAGAAACCTTGTATATTCGGCAACCCCGCACCGCTGGCCCCATGAGGGAACCACCACCACTATTCCGGGGCGGTTTTCCCCCAGGAACCCGTCGGGGCCGTGCGCTCGCCTCGCCCGGCCCTCCGGCGCGGCCCGGCCCCCGCCGACACCGCCGCGCGTGGCGCCCGACGACGCGCCGTGCGAGACGAACGTTTGGCCTCGTGACGCCATGCGCATCGTTTTCGGGTCGTTCGGCCCGTAGAAGCCTTGTGTGGCCGCGAAGCCCATCTGCACACCGGAGGCCCACGTCGACCAGCAGGCTTTATAGTACACGCGATGACACCTCCGACCCACCATGACCGGCCGCTGTCTCCTCGAGGACCTGCGTGTACAGCGCCGCGTGTCTCATCGCAATGATGGACCAGTCGTTGCGCTCCAGGAATTCGTCCATCC
>JBLNCC010000115.1:0-2841 GCA_050260395.1 Betaproteobacteria bacterium | reverse complement strand
TTTCCGGCTCCGCCTCCCGCCCGCGGGATCCCCTGAGGGGTGGACAGTAATTAGTTTTTGCTCGTTTTCCGAGGTCTTGGGTTGCCGGTGATTGCACGAGGGGTGTCAAAATCCGGCCACTTGTCAGACGGGCCGGATCTTGGCGAAGCGCGCCCCGCTTGGGGCGCCGTCCCCGAGTGCAACACCGGCAAGCCTGCACGGCGCGTGTGCTCCCTGGAGCCGGCGATTACTTATGGCGATCTACTCAGACCGCCTGGTCGTCCGCATAGGCCCCGGCGAACTGGCTGTTGTAGAGATCGGCGTAGAACCCTCTCTTCGCCAGGAGCTCCTCGTGGGTGCCGGTCTCGATGATGCTGCCGTTGTTCATCACCAAGATCAGCTCCGCGTTCCGGATGGTGGAGAGCCGGTGGGCGATGACGAAACTCGTCCGTCCCTTCATCAGCTCCGCCATGGCTTTCTGGACGTATATCTCGGTCCTCGTATCGACGCTGCTGGTCGCCTCGTCGAGAATGAGGATGGCCGGGTCCGCCAGGAACGCCCGGGCGATCGTCAGGAGCTGCTTCTCACCCTGGGATATGTTGGAGGCCTCTTCGTTCAAGACCGTATCGTATCCGTCCGGAAGAGCCCTGATGAAATGATCGGCCTGCGCGGCCCTGGCGGCGCGCACGATCTCGTCGTCAGTCGCACCTTCGCGGCCGTAAGCGATGTTATCCTTGATCGTGCCGCTGAAGAGCCACGTGTCCTGGAGCACCATGCCGAACAGCCTGCGCAGCTCGGCGCGCTTCAAATCCCTGATGTCCACGCCGTCCACGGTTATCCTGCCGTCATCTATCTCATAAAAGCGCATGAGTAGGTTGACAAGGGTAGTCTTGCCCGCGCCGGTCGGGCCCACGATCGCAATGGTCTGGCCGGGCCGGACCACGATGTTGAGGTTCTCGATGAGCGGAACGTCTTTCTTGTAGCTGAACCTGACGTTCTCGAACCTTACCTCGCCTCGCGGCGACGGGATCGTCGCAACGGCGCGAGTATCGGGAGCCTCTTCGGCCTCGTCCAGCAGCTCGAACACCCGCTCCGCCGAAGCCACGGTCGACTGAAGGATGTTCACGATGTTGGCAGTCTGCCCTATGGGCATGGTGAACATCCTCTGGTATTGGATGAACGCCGTGATGTCCCCGAGCTCGATCCTCCGCTTAGTGACCATGATCCCGCCCACGACGCAGATGAGCACGTACCCGATGTTGTTCATGAGGTTCATGAGCGGGAAGATGATCCCGGAGACGAACTGGGCCCGCCACGCCGCATTGTACAGCCGCTCGTTGATCCGATTGAACTGGTCGATGGCCTTCCTCTCATGACCGAACGCTTTGACTATCTTATGGTCTGTGTACATCTCCTCCACGTGGCCGTTGAGCAGGCCGAGCTCCATTTGCTGCGCCGCGAAGTTCTTCTGCGAAAGCCTCGCGATCGTGGCCGTCACGAAGAACGAGAGCGGCAACGTCAGGAGGCATATCAGCGTCAAGAGCCAGCTGATGGTGAACATCATGACGATTGCGCCGACGATTCCCACAAGCGAGGTGATGAGCTGCCCCAGGCTTTGCTGCAGCGTCATGCTGATGTTGTCGATGTCGTTGGTCATCCGGCTCATGATCTCGCCGTGCGTCCGCCCGTCAAAAAACCTCAGTGGCAGGCGCGCGAGCTTGTCATTCATGTCCCGGCGCATGTCACAAACGGTTCTCTGAGCGACTCCCGCCATGGTATATTGCGTAACGTAGTTGAGAAAAGCGCTCGCCACATACAGGCCCGCCAGCGATAGGACGACATGCCCGATATAGGGAAAGTCCACGCTCGCCGGAAAGCCCATGAGCTTCATTCCGAACGTCCGTCCCAGGCTGGTAATGGCCCGCCCCATGACCTTCGGGCTGATGACGTTGAGCGCGGTGCTACCGATGGCAGCCACGAACACGACCAAAAGCCGCGGCCACATGGGCTTGAGGTAGATCACCAGCCTTTTCAGGGTACCCTTGAAGTCTTTTGGCTTTTCCACCGGCCGTCCGAATCCATGCCCACCGCCGCCGAAACCACCCCTGCCCGGCCTGAAGCCGCCAGCCAGGCCGTGGCCGACCGCCGGTCGCTGGGGTGATGCCAGGGTGGTGGTCCCGGCCCCCTTCATGGCGCCGCTCGTTGCGCCGGTTCTATTGACATTCGTGCTCTCTCCGCTCATGATATCCCTTCTCACGGTATGCCTTGCTATCTGCCCGCGGCCTTCGCGCGGGTGCGGCGTCTAGGCTCGCGGCGTCTCCGCGCGCCCCCTTTGCCTGCGTTGTCTTCCGCCTGCGTTGCCTTCACCCGGGTCGTCCTCGTTCGCGCCGTCCCTGCGTCCCTACTTGCGCTGCCCTTGGTGGCGCCGTGTTTCCACACACCGCCCTTGCCCGGCCAGCGCTGGTACGTCGACCTTCGCCGCCGCACGGCACAGACGGCACGGGGGCCGGGTGTCGCACGAACAGCCGATGAGGCTCGCGCGGCGCGCGCGGACCGCGACCGCATCGCCCGTCCTCACGCGGTTTCCTCCTCGGGAAGCTGTGACGAAACGATCTCGCGGTAAACGTCGCAAGTCTTGAGCAGGTCCCTATGAGTGCCGATTCCGACGACCCTGCCCCGATCCAAGACCACTATCCGGTCGGCGTCCATGACCGTGCTGACTCGCTGGGCCACGATCAAGACCGTGCTTCCCGCCGTCTCCTTCTTCAGCGCCGCACGCAACTTGGCGTCGGTCTTGAAGTCGAGCGCCGAGAAATAGGTTTCGAAGCGGTAGTCGCCGTCGAGCGCCTTGACCTGCTCGAT
>JBLNCC010000114.1:0-13207 GCA_050260395.1 Betaproteobacteria bacterium | reverse complement strand
AGCGTCCAGAGCGCGGTCTGCCGCAACGACAGGGAGGCCTTGATCAGGCTATACGAGCAAGCGGTGTGCGACACGCAGCACGCGGCGTCCCTCCTGGCGGCAAGCTTAGACCGGCTCGATCGGACGATCGGGATTGAGGCCCGTGAGCGGCACGCTCAGAAGCTCGCGGCGAAGGGCGTTCTGGCGCCGGAGCGGGAGACGGGGGAGGGACGAGCGGCATGAAGGACCGGTTTATTCCGAAGAACGTGAATCTCGTGCTGGAACCCGCTCCGAGCGGCGTGCTTGCGAAGCAGGCTGAGGCGATGGCAGAGCTCTTCAAGTCGTACGCGAAAGGGGGTGCAACACATGCCGAGAGCAACGCTGTGCGAGATCATCGACGCCCTGGGCGGCAGGCGAGGGCTGCGGGACAGACGGGTGATGAAGTGCTACCTCGCAGCGCGGAAGTTTGACCGAGGGTGGGTACGCGGCTTCGCCTACGCAGGGCCGGTGAGCGGACTGATGGCAGCCCTCGGGGCCGCGATGCTCGCGAGCGAGACGCCACGGCCGCAGCCGGAGAATGCGGCGTAAACGGACGGGGTCGAGGCGATGGCCGTCACCTCGACCCCAGCAGGGAAATCTTCAACCACCTTCAGTCTACCACGCCGGGGCTGGAGGTTCAAGGGGGTGAACGGGCGTGACAAATAGGTGTTATGCGTGTAAGCGGGCGCTCTCGAACCCAGAGAGCGTGAAGCTCGGAATCGGGCCTGTGTGCCGGGCGCGGCGCAAGCGCGAGCTCGAGGCTCAGGAGAAGTTGGACCGCGAGGCCAGCAAGTGCCACCACGGATTCAACTGCGCGAACCCTCACCACGTTGCGACGCTTCTCGGCCGGCTCAACGGCCAGCTCGAGGCTTGGCCTCAGTGGCTCAGGGCCGAAGGCGTTGAGTTCGACGAGGCGGACATCAACCCTGCAATTAGGCAGCTGATGGGCGATATCGAGGACGGTCTTGGACTGCGCCGGCCTCCGGTCGAAGTCCCCGAAGTGGCTCAGGTGAGTCTGGACGAGATGTCGAAGGTCACGGGCCACCACATGCATCCGGCCAACCAACTCGAGCCCGGGCAGTATCGCATCCCTTTCGATATCCAGAGCCAGTATCGCTGCTCGGTCCTGCGTGAGAAGAGAATCTGCCCGCACGGGCTCGACTGTCGTGAACCAGAGAGAGCCGTTGCGGCGATCTACTCGATCCTGAGCATCCTCCGCAACGACCTTGAGCCTCTGTTTGCCAGAACGTCCTACGGCGGCTATGCAGCCGCGAGCGACCGTGCTTACGTTGCGTGCATGAACATGCTCGAGGTTCTCGGCCTGGATGACGAGGCGTTCTACATCCGGTATCAGGACCTCCCCAAGCTCCAAAAGGCGGCACAGAAGAACGCGCGCCGGTGGGAGCGGCAGGCCAGGAAGCGGGGTGTCGCGTGATGGCGCGGACACTTAAGCGTCCGTTGCGGGACGCCGAGGAAGCGATCTGCCTGATCGCTGACGCTCTTCGTGCAGAAGCGCAGGACGACGAGGACTGGCTCGACATGCTCTGCAACGTCTATCGGGTGCTGCCAAGTCAAGCTCTCGAAAGGCTTCTCGCGGACGAAGCCTGCGAGCGGGGGCTTTGCCCGATATGCCTCGTCGAAGGGCGGGGCATGGTGCCGGTTGCTGACGACGGCAACTGCGCAGCGTGCGAGGCCGCACAGGAGAGACGCCTGGCGCTGCTCGAGCGGTGCCGGCGCGCGAAAGCCGAGGGGGTGGCGTAGGTGGGACAGCTCGTGGAATACAAGCCTGACAAGTACAACGTCCTGATGCCGACGCAGCACATCGAGCAGGTAAGCCCGTGGCACGCGGCGCGCACTACGGTGGTGCAGGTTAACCCGGATCCGGTGTCGGGTGATGTCTTCAAGGTCGGGAGCCGGTACAACGACAAAGCGAAGACCTGGGAGGACATCTACTGCCTAGCGAAACCTGCGCTGATGCGCATCGCCGCGGCTGCCGGCATCGTGTGGAACTGGCGCGAGAGCGGACCGACAGTCTTGCAGCGAGACTATGTCTGCTACAAGGCCGTGGGCGCGGTGAGGCTCCCGGATGGCTCGTGGCAGCCCATCATGGCCGAGAAGGAAATCGACCTCGCGGTGATCGAGGAGGAGACCCACGAGGCGAACCTCAAGAAGGCATACGAGTATGCCGGCGATCCGAAGAAGAAAGACAACCTCAAGGGTCTCGAACCCGAGGAGTGGGCCCTCCAACAGACGAGGATAGCTTTGATCCAGTGGCGGAAGAACAAACTTATGAGGGCCGAGACCGGCGCGATGCTTCGCGTCATCAGGGCGGCGCTCGGGATCAAGAGCCAGTATACGCTCGCGGAGTTGCAGAAACCGTTCGTGGTGCCGAGGATTGACTTCTCGCCGGACTACAACGACCCGAGCGTCCGCCAGGCTCTCATTCAGCATGGCGTGGCGGCGATGAGCGCCTTGTTCGGCGCCGCCGCGCCCCCTGCGCCCGCGGCTGCGTTTTCCGAGCGGCCAGCCATAGCGGCGCCGACTCACGACGACGAGACGGTTGACGCGGGGGCGACATCATCGGAGGCGGAACCCGGCGCGACCGAGACGGACGACCTCGAGGAAGCTCCTGAGGGGCCCGAGGAGACTGACGAGCCCACGGAAGAGGCAGAAGCGGCCGAGGCGGCTCAGCCTGACGGCACGCTGTTCCCGCCCGAGCCCGAGCCTGCACCAGCCCCTGAGCCTGCGGAGGCCAAACCGCGCCCGGTCGTCTACGGGACCTGTGTTGAGTGTGGCAAGAAGATCACCTCAGGCAGCGTGGTGAGCTACAGCCAGAAGAAGTTCGGGCGTGTGCTTTGCTACTCATGCCAGAACAAGGCGAAGGGGGCGGCGGCCAATGCCTAAGATTCTCTGCGCCCCTGACTTGCATGCGTGGTGGCCGACGTTCAATCGCGTAGGTGAAGACGGTATTCCCTCGCGCCTGCAGGACTGGCGGAGGAGCGCGCAAGCGCTCCTCAAGGCCGCCATCGAGCACAAGGTGTCCGCGGCGTTGTTCCCCGGGGACTTCTTCCCGACCTCGCGACCGTCGCCAGCGCAAGTCCTCGAGGTGGCGCAGTTGTTCTACCGCCTCGAGGAGGAAGGGATTCGGGTCGTGGGTTGCAAGGGCAACCACGACGACCTGGGCCCAGGCCAACTATCGCCTGTTGACCTGGTCGCGCGCATGGCCCCAGACGGTCGTCGCTGGGGCTGGACCCAACCTGGCATCGAACGTCTGCCTGACCTTGAGGTGGTGGTGCTGCCCTTCACCAAGGCCGTCAAAACGGATTCTGACCCCGCAGTCGCGGCCCTGGAGACCTCGCAACAACTCATCCAGATCGCACGCCACTGGCTTGCCATGGCCGACACATCGAAGCCCATAGTCCTGATGGGACACTGGGCGGTCTCGGGGTGCAGACTCGCAGCGGGCAACTCGCTCGCCTCAACGGAGCCTACACTGCCGCTCGCGGACCTTCAGACTCTGCCGGTGCGGGCGGCCGTGATGGGCCACATACATACCCCTCAAGTCATCGCGACTGACCCGGTCGTCCTTCACACGGGTGTTCTCGAGCGTCACGACTTCGGCGAGGAATGCAACGAGTGCGGCTGTTACGTAGTGGACCTCGACACACAGGAGGCGGAGTTCATCGAGCTTCCGGACCGGCGGTTTTGGACCCTCGAGCTTCGTGATGATCAGGACGTGGAGGCCTGGCTGAATGGTCTGATTGGCACCGGCGACGACCTTAAGGCTGCCCGCGACGCGGTCGTTCGGGTTGTGTATCACTGCACCGAGGAGCTGGCCGCACGAGTAGATCACTCGGCGCTCCTCAAGCGGCTTGAGCAGGAGTCTCCTCACCAGATCGCTGGCATCTTCCCGGACATCACCCGCAGCGAGCGGGCCCGCGAGGCCTCCGTGACGGAGACCACGAGCCCTTTGGAGGCTCTCGAAAAGTGGATTGCCACACGCGCTGACATCAGCGAGCGGATCCGGAAGTCCGTGGTCCTGGCGGCTCAGGCTCTCCTCAAGGAGGTGGCCTAGGTGGAACCGATCAGATTGGACCTTGAGAACTTCCTATCCTACCGCCGCGAGTCCGTGGACCTGAGCCCGGTCACTTGCGGAGCCCTGGTGGGCGAGAACGGGGCAGGGAAGTCCTCGCTCCTCGATGCTATCACGTGGGCGCTCTTCGGCCAGGGCACTAAAGGCGGCGTCCGCGACCTCGACAACTACGTAACTCGGGGTGAGAAGGAGAGCAAGGTCGAGCTGCAGTTCAAGCTCAACGGCAGCACCTACCGAGTGGTCCGTGGTCGGTCGGTGGCTCGCAACAAGTCCACGCTTGAATTCTTCGTCATGGACGGCGACCGGTGGCGGCCGCTCTCGGGCAAGACGATCGCGGAGACGCAGGCCGTCATCGAGAGCACGCTTCGCATGGATTACCGGACGTTCACGGCGTCCTCGCTGATTCTCCAAGGACAGGCAGATGCTTTCACGGCCAACATGACCGACCAGGAGCGCAAGGAGGCCCTGGCGAGGATCCTCGGACTGGATCTGTGGGACCGCATGCAGGAGGCCGCCAGGGAGAAGGTCCGGGCGCTCAAGACGGAGATCGGCAGCCTAGAACAGCAAGCTGCCCGACTCAAGGTACAGGCGGACGAGTATCAGGCGCACCTCGAGCGCTACGAGGAGACGAAGGCTGCTCTGGAAATGCACAGCCGACTGCTCGGCAAGCTCGAACCGGAGATTGCGGACCTCGAGGCCAGGCTTCGTCAAAGGCCAGCACTCCTCGAGAGACTGAGTGCCCTCCAGAGGGATCACTCGAAGAAAACGCAGGAAATTGAGTGGACCAACGGCGAGATCGCGAAGGCGTCCCGCCAGATCGAAATGGCGCGCGCTGAGATAGCCTCCAAGCAGACTCTGCTGGGAATGCGTGAGGAGATCGAAAGCGCGGTCACGATGGAGGCGGAATTCGCCGAGGAGGTCGCCAGCTTCGATCGCCAGGCCCAGGAATACATGAGGTTGCAGCAGGTCGCTGCGGACCTCGAGCGCAAGGCCGCCGCGTGGGACAAGAACACCGAAACCGAGATCGCACGGATCGAGGCTCGCATCGCGGCCGTATCGTCGCAGGCCGCCACACTCGACAAGGTGCCCTGTGTCAGCGACATGAAGGAGGCTTGTCCCCTCCTCGCCGGCGCAAGGAAGGCGGCAGCCGAGCTCGGGGACCTCCAGGCCAGGCTCGCACAACTCAACAGCGCCAAGAATCCTCACGTGGACGCGTGGCAGAATGCGGTCCGAGAGCGCGATGCCTTGGGCTACGACAGCGATGCCCATGAGGCCGCACGGAAGGCCCTCGAGGATGTCCGGCGGACTTCACGTCTCAAGGCCGACCTCGACGCCGCTGCAAAGCGCGTAGAGGAGCTTCAGATGCGTATCGCCGACCTTGAGGCGACCATCGCTACGCTGCGGGACAAGGTAAATGCCCTTGCCGCGGAGCAAGTCGCTCTCGGCGAACAGCGGGTCGACGTGGAGGCGGAGCTGAAGGCTCTCGCGCCGGCCCAGGACGAGCTTGCGCGGAAGCAGGCAGAGCTACAGACCTTGCGACGGGACGAGGCTGAGATCCGGACGGAGCTGGGTAGGCTCGAGCAGCAGATGGCTGGAGCGCAGGAGGCGCAGCACGAGCTTGGAACCACCGAGGCTCATATCAGGTCAGCACGCGAAGAGCTTACCGTGTTCGAGGTTCTGGATCAGGCCTGCGGAAAGAAGGCCGGCGTCCCGGCCCTCATCGTCGAGAATGCGGTCCCTGAAATCGAACGTCTCGCGAACGACATGCTCGGCAAGATGGCCGGCGGCCGGCTCGCGGTGCGCCTTGACACCCAGGTCGAAGGCAAGAGCACCGGGACGATGCAGGAGGTCCTCAGGATCACCGTGCTCGACGGTGGCCTCGAGCGTCCATATCAGACATACTCGGGTGCCGAGAGGTTCATGGTGGACCTCGCTTTGCGCGTGGCTCTTTCGAAGTTCCTCGCGCACCGCGCCGGTGCCGAGATCAGGCTCTTTGTGCTCGACGAGGGCTTGGGGGCGTGTGATCAAGGCAACCGCCACGCCGTTATGAACGCGATTCAAGCGGTCGCCCAGGAGTTTGGCAAGACGCTTGTCATCACCCACATTGCCGAGCTCCAGGACGCCCTGCCGCAGAGGATCGAAGTCACCAAGGGCCCGGAGGGAAGCAAGGTGAAGGTGGCGTGAAGCCTGACAGTGGATCGTGGGAAACGTGCGAGCTTTGTGGGTTTGCCTATCGAACGCGGGAACTGCGTTGCGTGTACCGTGGCGATCGGCAGGTCAAAGCCTGCCCTAGCTGCCGGGCCAAGCTCATCCGGGAGCGGCTCAGGCGCGAGCGGGCGAAGGAGATCACGGGGACGCTCATGTGGTAATCAGGGAGGGGCGAGGAGTGAACACGACGGCTATCGAGTGGACTGATTACACGTGGAATCCCGTTACTGGCTGCACGCCGGTTTCGGAGGGTTGCCGCAACTGCTATGCCCGGCGCATGGCCCAGAGGCTGCGCGGGCGGTTTGGGTATCCTGCTGACGATCCATTCCGCGTGACGCTGCACGCAGACCGGCTGGGTCAGCCCTTCTATGAGGCAAGGGGCAAGCGCATCTTCGTGTGCAGTATGGGCGATCTGTTCCATCCCGACGTGCCGGACGACTTCTTGGATGAGGTATTCTTCCCTATGTATGTCCTCAATGTTGATCGGGTGTTCATCGTGCTGACGAAGCGGCCGGAGCGGATGCGCGACTACCTGAGCCGTAAACCTCCGTTGCCGCCGACAGTTTGGCCTGGCGTCAGCGTGGAGAATCAAGCTGCCGCAGATGAGCGCATACCCATTCTGCTCGATATTCTGGCAGCCGTAAGGGTCGTAAGCGTGGAGCCAATGCTGGGGCTGGTGGATCTGCACAATTTCCTGCGAGGTTTTACCTGTCCCAGCTGCGGTAGAGGTATACCCGCAGACCGTTTTTGTTGGGCACCCGACGAGTGTGGCGATCCAACAGTGGAACACGTCACCTGTCAATACTGCGGTGCTGGCACCTCTGATACGTGCCGCTGTTCTAGCTGCGAGGAGCAGAGCACCTGCACACGGGAAGAAGAATGTGATAGACACAACCAGGTCTTCAAGTACGAGGAGTTCTGCGCGAAGTCTCCTATCGGTTGGGTCATTTGCGGCGGCGAGACGGGCCCTGGCGCGCGCCCGATGCACCCCAATTGGGTACGGGACTTACGCGACCAATGCCAAGCAGCGGGAGTGGCGTTTTACTTCAAGAGTTGGGGAGAGTGGGCACCTGCGGGATGGGTGCATGCCGACAGCCAAGGTGCGCTGGTGCGCCCTGACGGGCACGTGTGCCGTGACCGTGCAGAGCTTGCCCCGTCCCACAACTGCGAGATGGTGCATGTCGGTCGCAAGCGTGCGGGCCGCCTGCTAGACGGGCGCACTTGGGACGAGTACCCGGGAGGGCAGCGAACATGCGATGCTACCTTGGCAAGCAAGGCTTCCTCTTCGTAAGCGACGGCATTAGCCAAGGCCGGATGTGGTCCACTTACTACCGGACGCGGACCGGGTCCCTCCGGCGGCTGAAGACGATGCCGGTGCGCGAAACGAGGGAGGCCGCACAGGCCGACCTGGACGCTTACGCGGAGGCGAAGAGGCTGCTGGCGTACGAGATTGCAAACCCGTGAGCAAGGAGGGCGCACACATGGCGACGATCAGGGTTTCATTCGCGGAGCTCCGGACGACCGGCCACTATAGCAACATGCGCGCGGAGGCAAGTATCGAGACTGAATCCCAGGACCCCGAGCAGGACTTCCCGGAGCTGTGGGCGCGTGTGCGCAAAGAGGTCCGAGAGCAGCTCGACGCGGAGGAAGATCACCGGCGCGAGGAGCTCGCGGAGGCCGCGCGAGACTTCGCGGAGGCCGCGCGAGGCTTCTTCGGGCGAGGCAACGGGGGCTCAGGCTCTGACGATGACTGCATCGATGAGGACCAGGACGGGGATGACGACGAGCGGGAGGATCTCCACGGGTGCGGTGTTCCCGACGAGGTATTCTTCCCGCCGGACTACGAGGGTCCCGAGGACGACGGCAGTGGGGAGGATGAGCCCTTGTGACAAGCTGCCGGGCTCATTATCGAGCCCGGCCGGCCGCCTGGCAACTCACACCATATGCAAGGAAGGTGGAAGGCGGCCAGGATCAGGATATCACTCGCGCTCCCGTGGCGCAAGATGCGAGCCACCGAGGGCGCGGCGCGAGCCACGTAGGGAGAGGAGGAACATCCATGCGAATCCGATGGGCTATCGTATGCCCTTTGATACTGGCAGTATTCGCCTGTGTTGTCATCTGGGCCAGCGCACGCCAGCTGCTTCCTGCCAGGCCCCCGCCGGAGCCCCGGCTCGATGACTGGGTGGACGTGTGGGAGGCGTACGACTTGTCGGAGATAATCATTGCTCCCGGCTTCTACACGGTGCAGGAAGATGAGCAGCTGTTTCACGTCGCCATGAAGCACAAACTTCCGGGCCCGGTCCAGCTGACCATAGACGTGCTCAAGGAGATCAACAACCTGTGGGACAGCCCCATCTTGAAGCCTGGACAGCGGCTGCGGGTACCGGAAACAGATCTTGAGCAGTGGCCGATTTGGGCGCAGAAGCGGTGGGCGAAAGACGCTCCTTGAGCCGGGCAGCCAAGGACGCGAGGCTACAGAAGGCGGGGTAATGAATGGCGCGACCGCTCAAAGAAGGCATGGACTACTTCCCCCACGATACGGATGCCGTCAACGACGAGAAGATCGAGGCGTTACGCGCGCTCTACGGCAATGACGGCTATGCCTTCTACTTCATACTCTTGGAGCGCATTTACCGGACGGCGAAAGCCGAGCTGGACGTGTCAAGGCCAGCGGTGCTCGCTGCGCTCGTCAGCAAGGTTGGCGTGGGCCGGGAGAAATTCGAGGCCATGTTGGCAACCGCACTTGAGATTGGCTGTTTCGACGCTGAGGCGTACCGCGCGCGGGAGGTGTTAACAAGCGCGGGGATTAAACGGCGCGCCGCTGAAGTCCAGGAGTTGCGCGAACGGTGGCGGAGACAGAAGGCCCGGGGTGATGGAAAACCCGGAGGCGTGTCGGTGGTTTTCCGCGCGGAAAACACCGCGGAAAACCAGGAAGAAAACGCCGAAGAAACCGGGGAAAGAAAAGAAAAGAAAAGTACAGTACCTGGTACTCGTACAGATCAGGGTACATCGTCCCAGAAGAAAGCCGGTACCAGAAAGTCTGTACTCGTCGGTGGTGGCACGCGCCAAGGCGCGGCCCCCAACCCCGACGTGAAGACCTTCATCGACTACTATCACGACCGGTTCCTATCGCAGTTCGGGGAGAAACCCGTCATAGATGGCGGAAAGGACGGCGCGATAGTAAAGCGTCTACTCAGCACCTATGGCTTGGAAAAGCTGAAAGGACTGTTAGACGACTTCTTTGCCGGGGATGACCCGTGGATTAGGAAGCGCGGCTATACCCTGGGCGTGTTCAAGTCCCAGATCAACTCCTTGATCAGCAAGCGGCGACAGTTCTTCGGGGACGAGCCCGATCCCGACCAGCAAGCCGATATCGAGTCCACCATGAGCCCCGAGCTGCGGAGGTTGATAAACGGTGGCTGACACGATTCGCAAGCAACCCGTAAACCCGGACGCCGAGCGCGCATTCGTGGGAACGCTCATAGTTCACCCGGACGAGCTTCCCTCGTGGCGCACGCAGGTGAGCGCGGACGACATATTCACCGAGGTCCCGCGCCGCGCGTACGCCGCGCTCTGCGCCCTCGCCGACGCGGGCCGCGAGATAAGCCCGCCGCTCCTGCTGGACGCGGCCAAGCTGACGGCGCAACAGATAGCCGAGCTGATGAACGCGTCGCTCCTGCCGTGCAACCTGCCGGAGCTCGCGGACGTGATACGCGAGGACGCCCGGAAGCGCAGGCTGATTCAGCTCGCCCGCGATCTCGCCCTGCGCGGGTACGACCCCGAGACGACGGCGGACGAGGCCATGAGCTACGCGGAGAACGTCCTCGCGCAGCTACACAGCACGGCGGCGGCGCAGTGGATATCGAACCGCGACCTACTGATCCAGCACTTCGAGGTGCTTGAGGCGCGTCACGAGCAGGGCGGCGTCATCGGCGTTCCCACGGGGTTCAAGGACCTGGATGAACACTTGGGCGGCCTTGTGCCCGGCAACCTCGTGTTCCTTGCGGCGACACCGAAGACCGGCAAAACCTCGTGGGCGCTCCACGTCGCGCTGAACTGCGGGGTTCCGTGCCTGTTCTTCACGCTGGAAATGCTGCCGAGCGAGCTCGCTGATAGACAGCTCGCGATGAAGGCGAAAATCCCGGCGCGCGCAATCCGGACGGGCAAGCTGGACGACGAGGCGTGGAAACGGCTCGGCTATTACCTGCCGAAGCTCGCTGACGTCCCGCTTGCGTTCGTGTCGCAGAGCGGCCTCACCGCAGGGGACATGCGGGCCATCTGCCAGCACTACAAGCAGCGTCACGGCCTCGGGCTCGTGATCATCGACCAGCTTGACAAGATCCACGAGCCGCGGATGCCCGGCGAGAACGACACGACGCGGATAGGTCGCGTGACACGAGGCCTGAAGGTCCTGGCGCGGGATCTCGAAGTTCCGGTCATATGCCTCGCGCAACTCCTGGACAAAGCGATAGCGCAGAGGAGGATACCCCGACCGCAACACGGGGACATACGAGACTCGAGCTATCCAGACCAGGACGCCGATGTGGTCCTATATTTATGGCGACCGACGCTCTACTGGCCGAAGAGCCAGAAGTACCGGAACATGGTCGAGATCATCATCGCGAGGTCCAGGGCGACTGCCGAAGGCTCCGTCTGGGTGCGGTGGGAGCCGGAGTACACGCTATTCGAGTTGCTTGACAAAGGCTCATGGCCGAAGGACGCGGAGCCGGAGAGGGAGGGAGACGGCAGCGATGAGAAGCCTCGCAAGGTTGTCGGAGGCGATCCAGCGTGGCGAGGGTATTGACCGCTGGCAGGTATACGAGTTCTGCAAGGCGATTGGAGAAACCCGCGTTCTGGCGGGAATGGATAGCGGCACGTTTGCTGGGTCGATACAGGCTGCGCTGATGCACCGCAGTGGGCCGAACTGGTATGCGGCGAACCGCGAAGAGATCCAAGAGGGCATCGATGAATACCTGCGCAGTGATTGGCCCGCGCAGCACGACGTTCGCCGGGCGGAGGCGAGCGCATCATGACCGAGGAGGGCGGGGAGGAACCGTGATTTGGCAAGACGTCGCTATCGCAGGATGGGCGCTTATCTGGTGCGCGATCGCGTGCTACTGGCGAACACGAGCAACCAGGCTTCGGAGCGAAATACGGAGGCTCCGGCAACTGGAGAGCCCGGAGCTCAGAGGGCCGCTCGCTCTACGCCCTGTAGTCCGCGAGTTCGCCGCCGGGATGGAGGCCAAGCTCCGAATGAATGACCATAAGCCGCACTGGCGCACGTGCAGTCTCGAGTACCTCCGCGCGCGGCTCGGCCAGGAGGTAGCGGAGCTCGACGAGGCCTTGGAGGATGGGGACCCTCGCCTGGTCCGCGACGAGGCGGCGGATATCGCCAACTTCGCAATGATGATCGCCGACGTGGCGGCGATGAGAGCTTTGGAGGCGCTAAGAGACCCGGAGGCGCAGAGAAAGTACTTGCCGGAGGTGTGAATGCGTGACACGGCAAGCCAGCAAGCAATACGGCCCTGGTGAGACGTACGAGCGCAAGCTCTCCAGAGTGATGGAGCGCCTGGGCGTGACCGACTACAACTACAACTGGGACCGCCACGGCGCCTGGGTGGAATTCCGGCTAAAGGGCGAGCTCTACAGATTCGACCATTCGGTCGAGAAGGCCAACGCCCGCGGTCTCAAGCTCCGGTACGGCTCCGATGCCTTCGCCCAGATCGTCCTCGCCCTGGAGGACCTCGCGAGGATGGTCGAACGCGGGATATACGAGCTGCAGACGTGGGTTGCCGGCATGAAGTATCTGCCGCCGGCAATTGAGGTGCCGAGCTTCTTCAGGGCTTTGGGGTTCGCACAAATCCCGTCGGGACCCGAGGAGGTCAAGGCAAGGTACCGGGCGCTTGCGAAGGTTACGCATCCCGACGCTGGCGGCAGGCCAGAGGATTTCGAGGCATTGCAGCGGGCGGCGGAGCAAGCGCTTAAGTGGTTCGAGACGACGAGGAGCAACACTTAACAATCGCACCTACCTTTGACGGTCCGCTTAACTTGACTTGCGAGTTGAGGACGTAAGGCGTAATAGGGACGGAGGGTAGATACCGTGAACAAGCGTCGCACCAAGAAGGCCATGAAGAAGCTCGCCGAGGGGCGGCCGCTGACCGACCTCGAGAGGCGGGCCGCCGCCAAGGCTATTGCCGACGACCTGAGAAATCTCCGCAAGGCGGCTGAAGAGCTCAGAAGGCGAATGCCGGAGCTGCAGGACGGTTTCCGGCGGGCCATCGAGAGTCTAGCAGCAAGGCTGGCGGCAATGCTAGGAGGCAAGGTCTGAAGTGTCCTGGCGCGTGATACAGGGCGATGCCCGGGAGAGAATCTGGGAGCTAGAGCCTAACTCCGTTGACATGGTGATGACCTCGCCACCATATTACGGCCTGCGCGATTACGGCTGCGCGGAGCAAATCGGCCTCGAAGCTTCTCCAGAAGAGTACATAGAGCAGCTCCTTCTCGTATTCGACGGCGTTGCCCGGGCGCTAAAGCCGACGGGCACCTGCTGGGTCAACATAGGCGACACCTACTACGGCGGCGGCCAGGGACACAAGCCGAGCAACAAGAGTATCTACGCCAGCCGCGACAGGATACCGGACCGCCCGGGTAGGAACGGGACGCGCCGGCGCGACGGCTGGAAGCGGCGCAAGCAGCTCCTCAATATCCCGGCGCGGTTCTCAATCGCCATGCAAGAACGGGGTTGGATACTGCGGAGCAGAGTCATCTGGCACAAACCGAACGCCATGACGGAAAGCGCCCAAGACAGGCCGAGCCGGGACTACGAAGATGTGTTCCTATTCTCCAAGCGAGAACGCTACTACTGGGACAGGGAAGCTGTGCGGCAAC
>JBLNCC010000113.1:0-2829 GCA_050260395.1 Betaproteobacteria bacterium | reverse complement strand
CCGGGCACTCTTTCGGTGCGTGTCGAGAGCGCGCCCGAAGGCCCCCTGCAGCGTGCCGAGGTGCCGGAGGGAAACGTGCCTTGCGGCGAGGAACGCGATGAGGGCCAGCGATGCGAAGGCCACGACGATCTGCAGGCCTACGAACGTCTTGAGAAGCGGTGTTCTCATGAGATAAGTGGACGCGATCTCATCGTGCATGGAGACAAGCCAGGTGAGCGGCTCCCGGTGGGGCACGGCGCGCACCGGCGCCCCGAGGATCCAGGGCGGCGGGACCACACCCAGCCACGACAGGACGGACGCGGCCACGTCAGTGCTCACCACAAGGCCCTCCCGCCTTGTGGTTGGAGACGTAAGGAGTCTGCCTGACTTAGCCGAAAGAACGGGTCCGGCCGCGATGACAGGCGCCAGGCTGCGGCCACGCGCGATCTCTTTCGCGGCAGGCGTCGGCGCGAGAACGAGGAGCGCGGTGTCTGCGAGGTTCACGAATTCGAGGAGGCGGCCGATGAGGGCGTCCGCCGACGAGAGTGCGAGACGCCTGGCCCGTTCGTATGCCGCCTCGGTGAGCAGTCCTGCTGACAGGTAACGCTCCACCCGCGACGTGTCGCCCGACTCAACCACCACGAGGTCCGCTTTCCCCGCCGTCACGGCGTCCCTTACGAGCCCGGCGACAAGCTCGATGTTGGTTACCATGCCTCCTGGGAAGTCATCCCTGCGCATGACCGTGTCGTGGCCGACGTCGCACAGGCCGACAACGCCGCGTGAGTCCATGGCGATCGCCGCGGCATAGCGGCCGAGGTGCCCCGGCGTGTCGGAGTTACCGAAGACGGCGGTCCTCTTTCCCGCGAGTCTGAGTGCCTCACCCAGGGCGCCGGGAACGATGTGGTAGCTCGAGTCGGAATTGGCCCTGGCGATGAGGGCGATATAGGGATGCACGACGCTCCCAGGCGGTGGCGCGGCGGCGCGCGTGTTCCGGGCGAACGCGACGGCTGCTGACGTGCCCTCCACCATCTCGTCCGAATTGAACGCATGCCCGGTCTCCGGCGGTCCCTGCGCCCTCGTGCCCGCGCCGAGCGTCACGTACGTGTGCTCGTCCTGCAAGGTCTTCGCAGTGCGCGCGTTCATGAGGCCGATCGCACCGGTCGAAACGAGCCGCCACATGTTGGGGGTGAACGCCTCGTCTATGTCTCCAAGGGAGAGGGCATCCACCAAAACGAGGACCACCCGACGCGCGGAGGGGGCGGCTGCTGCCGCTACCCGCGCCGGGGTGTCCGGCGACCGCGGCGGCCCGACAAGGGCAAGCGGCACCGAGGCTAGCAGTCCCAGTCCCAGGCTCAGTCCCAGGGCCAGGGCCAGGGCCAGGGCAAGCGCTGCGAGCCTCGGGCGGGACGTCGTCACGGAAGACGGGCGCCGGCCGGACATAACGCAGTAAGGCCGCGTGCGGGAACCCGGTCCGCCTGACACGAAGCTCACCTACCTCCTTGCCTTCCCCCGTTCAGACATGACCTCCGTGTATACTTCCTGCGTTGCCCGGACCATTCCTTCGATGGAGAACCTCTGATAGGCCTCGGTCCGTGCCCTCTCGGCCATACGGCCGGCTTCCCACGGACGGAGCATCAAATCCTTGAGACAAGCCGCGAGCGCTAGGTAGTCCCCGGGCGCGGCGAGCAACCCCATCCCTGGACCGACAACTTCCTCTGTGCCCGGGGTGCGCGAGGCCACAACGGGGACGCCGGCGGCCATCGCTTCGATAAGCGAGAGCGGCATGCCTTCGGAGAGGCTCGGAAGCACGAACCCATCGATGGCAGCGTAGAAGGGCACGATGTCCTCTACGAAGCCGAGGAATCGCACCTGGTCGGACACGCCTAACGCTTTCGCGAGCGCCTCGAGGTCGCCGCGGGCCGGGCCGTCTCCGGCGACGAGCACCTCGGGCCGCAGCCCCCACTTCCGCAGGTGGGCGAGGGCGTGAAGGAGCACGCCGACGCCCTTGTCCGGGATCAGCCGCGCGACCGTCCCGAATAGAACCGTGTCCGGACTGCACCCGAGGACGTTCCGGGCCCGCGCCATCCTTTCAGGAGTTCGCGGCCACCCGTCCTTGTCGCCCGTGAAGCGGTCGAGCGCCACGCCGTTCGGCACGTGTCTGACCTTATCAGACCCGAGCCCCGGGATGGACGAGTATTCGTCCCAGAGTGCTCGCGACACTGCGATGACGCGGTCCGTGACGCGCGCAAGCGCCCGCTCGAGGTAGCTGCAGAGATGCCCTTTCAGGGTGCCCCGAGTCCTCGCCAGGACGGAATTGTGGACCGTGTAAACGATGGCTGGCCTTCCTTCGCGCCCGGGCGTCCGCGCACGGCCTCTCCAGCGGGACAAACCAGAGGTTCGCTCTAGGAAATGCGCGGCCGCTCGACCGAGGGCCGCCGCCTTGAACCCATGGAGGTGGCATATCTCAGGCTGGACCCGGCGGATGAGGCGGGCGAGCGCAAGCGCTTGAGCCACATCCCTGTGGGGAGCCAGGTCGCCTGGTATGGCGACAAGTTCGTGCTTCCCGCAGCACCGTTCGACGCACTCCACAATGCGGGCGTCCTCGGGCGACGCCACCACCACCTCGAACCTGTCGCGGTCGAGGCGCTCCACCAGGCTAGTGAGGTGCGTCCTCATGCCGCCTTCTGAAGGCCTCATCACATGGAGAACCCGAATCCTCTCCGCCAACTTCACAGCACCTCGGCGCATGTGCGGCTTTCTGGCTACGGTCCCCGCCGCGGTTCCGAGGGGGGGTGACTTGTTGGGGGGGGGGGGGGCGGGGGGCGGGGGGGGGGCCGCGCGGGGGCGGGG